>CAIJZG010000188.1 GCA_903825065.1 uncultured Bacteroidota bacterium | reverse complement strand
TTTTGACTTTTCTTCGCTGGAGTGGAGTAAGGAGGATGTGTAACCGTTGGTTTGGAATCTTTTTCCAATAACAGCAAGACTTCTTTAACTGCTCGCTCCAGTTGTGGATCGTGGCCTTTTGATGCAGAAGCCGCATCAATTTTTTCTTCTATACCAGGCGCCACGCCTTCGTTTTCTGCAATCCATTTATTGGTTTGTGGGTCGAATATACCATTATTTGGTGCTGTAATAGCACCGCCGTCAACTAACGAATAATGTACGGAAGAAGCTACTAAACCTCCCCATGTTCTGGTACCAATTAATGGTCCTACTTTTTGATGTCGGAATGCCCATGGAAAGAAGTCGCCTCCTGAACCAGAAAGTTCATTGATCAATAATGCTTTTGGTCCGAGAATACCTGCAGGTAAATTAAATGGAACACCACCTGGTACTTCGTTTGTTGCAGCAGCTCGCAAGCGACGTATCATTAGATCAACCATATAATCGTCTAATAATCCTCCGCCATTAAAACGTTCATCGATCACGGCACCCATTTTATCTTGTTGTGCAAAATAGTAACGGTTAAAAGAAACGAAGCCTGGTCCTCCGGTATTAGGAACCCATACGTATCCTAATTTTCCGTTGGAGAGTTCTGCCACTTTTCTACGATTGTCTTCTACCCATGCGCGTTGACGCAATGCGCTTTCAGATGCAATGGGTGAAACTTTAATGGTCCAAGCTCCTTCTTTAGAAGATTTATTATTCACCAATAAAGTAGTTTGTAGGCTTGCTTTGCCATTTAATAATTGATAGGGATCGATATCTGCGGAAAGTGTTTTATCATCAATTGCCAGAATATAATTTCCTTCTTCGATTTTTAAATCGGGTTGTGCTAACGGTGCTGATAGGCTTGGATTCCAACTCTCTGTATTATATATACGTTTTACTTGCCATTGACCATTGTTTAAAACAAGATCAGCACCTAATGCACTAGCAGTATTTTTTTCAACTGAAGGGTAATCTCCTCCAAAAACAAAACTATGTCCAACTGATAATTCACCACCGATCTGATCGAGTACATAAGTTAAATCGGATCTGTGTTTGATATATGGAGCAAGAGGAATAAAGTAATCATATACTTCTTGCCAATCTCTGCCATGTAAGTTTTTATCATAGAAATAATCGCGTTCGTATCTCCATGCTTCAGTAAGAATTTGTTTGAATTCCTCTAAGCGATTGAGTTGCATTTGAAGATTTACAGTAACGTTTCCCTGTGCAGGTGATGGTGGATTTGCTGTGGATACAACCCGCCAAGTATCGCCTGTTTTAAATAATATTTTTTCACCATTTGCAGAAACGCTTATATCGGTGCCTTTTGCAAACTCTTCGATTTTTTTTGTTTCAATACTGAATTTACTAATACTTGGGCCTGCTGTGATGAACACGGTTCCTTTTGGGCCACTGAAAGTTTGATCATATTCCCCTTCAGTTACTCCAGTAAGTGTGAGTATTCTGCGATCGATATTATCGAAATTAATTATTACTGCTTTTGCATTGCTGGTGTCTTTAGGTTTTTTTACTTCTTTGGTACTATCCGGTTCTTCATCACTCTTTAAGGGAAAAGGAGTGGGGTCTGTTTTACGCAGTACTATCAGATATGCTGCAAAACTAGGTTTAGCTGCTATACTACTCGTATTTGCCCAACCTGATCCTAATGCTTTGTTGGTACTTGCCAAGAAATACAAATACCTTCCACCCATATCCCATGAGGGAGCAATGGCATCGCCCATCGGATCTGTGATGGCAGTTGCTTTACCTGTTTCTAATGACCAAACAGTGATCCTTCTAAAATGGTTCGGAGCAGTTTTGGTATAAGCTAACCATTTTGAATCTGGAGACCAGCTCAAAGCCATATTCTCTCTTTCAATATTCACACCACCAATATCTGCTTGAGTAATTTTTCCGGTAGAGAGTTCGATTACGATGACGCGCACGGCATTGTCTACGAAAGCGATATATTTATTATCGGGCGACCAAGTGGGTGTCCATGCTAATTTTGATTCACCTATTGATATTTTTCGAGGTGTAGTTTTACCTTCCTGATCAGTGATGTACAATGCATAAGATTCTCCACCTTTATCAGAGAACCAAGCAATTTGTTTTCCATCCGGACTCCATAACGGTCTACGATCTGCAGCATCAGAGCTTTGTGTGATATTTCTTGTGTCGCCATTTTCAACTGGAACTGTAAAGATCTCTCCCCTTGCTTCCAAAATAATGCGTTTGCCACTTGGAGATAAGGAAGCATTGTCTGCACGTGCTGTTACATTTTCCCATTTATTTTCTGACCAAGGAAAATCGCCGCTTACATTTATTTCTAACTGTTTACTTTTTCCTGTTAATGGATCAAGCAAATGTAAATAGCCATTATGTTCGTATACCATTTCCTTACCATTTCCAGAAAGCCATTTGATATCACCCTTTGTAATATTAGTAATTTGTTGCACAGTTCCTGTAGAGGATTGATACGCAAATACATTCATGATAAAATTGCGATCAGACAAAAAGTAGATATCATTACCAATCCAGTTTGGATATTTATCCATAGTACTATTACTTGGAATTTCTTTTTCCGATAAAGAATTTAGATCCATTATACGTAGTGGCGTATTTTGTCCGCCGCGATAATGCCGCCATTCAACATCCCAACGACTTACCCTATCAATCACGAGATTTTTGTTATCAGTTGAGAATGCACCATCATAAGCAAATGGAGCAGCTAATAAAGTAGAGGGGCCGCCAGAAGCAGGAACTGTCCATAGTCTACAATAGCCTGTGGGAGCGGTTTCACGGTAAGATGCATACAATATTTTTTTACCATCGGGGCTCCAGCCCCTAGCGAACGAAGAAGATGGAAACCATGTTAATCGAGTTGGAACTCCACCCTCTGCAGAAACTGTATAAACAGCATCGATGCCAGAACGGTTTGAAGTAAATGCAATGGTTTTTCCATCTGGAGAAAAATGAGGATCTTCTTCAACTGCTGCTGTGCTGGTAATACGTTTTGCATCTCCCCCATTTTTATTAACCACCCAAATATCGCCTCCATAAATAAAAGCAATTGTTGTGTTACTAATAGAGGGTTGTCGAAGTAATCTTGTTCCCTGGGATTTAGTTTGAATAGTAATAGCAAGTACAAACAAAAGCAATATGCTTTTGCAAAGTTTTTTGATTAGCATAAATAAGTTTTGGCGTATAAGAATGGTTGAAATGAATATACTTATAATTTATATATTATTTCAACTACTCAGCCTTTACTTTATTTGAAACTTTAACCCAGCGTGTAATATATATTTACCATAACCTGCTTCCGTATAAAACTTTAGATTTTTTGAAAGGCTGAAGTTTGCGCCCAATGAAATCTGGTAAGCAAGCATACTTGGATCGCTTACAACTCCCATTTTATTGCCTTGATTATCTGTATAAGTTTGGTTCCAGATATTTACGCCAATTGCAGTTCTTATATATGGTTCAATAATACCTGAAGTAGGCATATAATTCATCAAGTTTAACATCACACTCCAATTGTCGAGAGACCCGGTTAATGCCTGACTGCCAGTATTGTCATAATATGGCGCAGTTACCTGGCCATGGGTTATCATTAGTCCAACGCTGGAAGTTCTGCTATATTGATAATCTATGGAACCTATGATTGGTGCCGATTGCGAAGATGTTCCTTTATAATAATTAAAAAATCCGGCAAATTGATTGGCATCTAAATTGGGAAACCCGGCACCCAA
>CAIJZG010000187.1 GCA_903825065.1 uncultured Bacteroidota bacterium | reverse complement strand
GTGCTCCAGGCTGGGAATAATTTTTGTTCCAAGTGTAAATTTTTAAACCCTGCTGCATGTAAGCTAACGCCTATTTCTGCATTAATCATATCCACAGCAGGGCAAGCAGAATAGGTTGGAGTATATTGAATAAGCACTTCACTTATTCCATCTAGTGTTTTGTCATTCACTGTTATTGATCTAATAATGCCCAGATCAATAATTGATATCACTGGAATTTCAGGATCACTAATTTTTTCTAAAATTTGCCATATCTCTTCTTCCGATTTTGTCATATCCTAATTATTTCACCATTCAGAATTTGGGTAAGCCCTTTGTAGAAACTGCATTTCTGTTAAAATATATCCCAGATGTTCAGTATGATTTCCTTGTTTGCCACCGGTATGACTATAAAAAGTTGAAGGGATTTCTAATCCAGCTTCTAATAATACAGCGGATACTTTTTCTATCCAATTATCTTTGATACTTTTATAAGTGTCACCTAAAATTTCTATTTCATAATCTGTGAAATTTGTCAATTCATTTGTGTAAGGCCAAACAATTTCTAAAGCGTCCAACATTTTTTGTTTACTATCATCAGTTCCATCTCCTAAACGAATTACCCACTCTGAACTCCAGCGTAAATGGTAGGAAATTTCTTTTAATGATTTTGTAGCGATAGCAGATAATTGTTCTTCGCTATTTTTTTCTAAAACCTGATATAAATAATATTGAAAAGCTGCGATTAGAAATTGTTTTAACACTGTTTGGCCCCAATGACCATTTGGTAATTCAGTAAGTAAACAATTTTTAAAATCCCAGCCATCACGTAAATAAGCGATACTGTCTTCAGTTATTTTTTCAACAGAGGTTTCTGAAATAAGTTTAGCAGCATATTGATAAAAGTTTCTTGCTTGCCCTATCTGATCTAATGCAATATTAGTGAGAGCAATGTCTTGTTCCAAAACGGGTCCATGTCCGCACCATTCGCTATTTCTATGTCCCAAAATCAATGCATCGTCTCCTAGGTGTAGGAGAAAATTGATTAAAGGATTTTTTATTTCTTTAGTTGTCATTCTAATGGGGCTTCAAATTTTAAAACTATACTTTACATATGTTTCAATTCGTCGGGTAATTCATAAAAACTTGGATGCCGATATATTTTGTCGTTAGCTGGATCAAACAATGCATCAGCATCATCAGGATTATTTGCATGAATATTTTTACTCTCAACTATCCAAATACTTATTCCTTCATTTCTGCGTGTATATACATCTCTGGCGTTTTCCATTGCCATTGTTGCATCTGCCGCATGTAGGCTTCCGACATGTTTATGATCTAATCCCTGTTTGCTTCTTATGAAGACTTCCCATAGTGGCCATTCATTAATTGTTTGCCTGGAAGGATTATGTTCGGTAGCTATATTTTTTTCTTCACCATAATCTCCATAGAAAAACTTTCTGATAAATGTTTTCATATATTAAAATTGAGTGGTTTTATAATTGTTTTGAATGCTTAGCTGCATAAGCACTGGCTGCATCTCTAACCCATTCGCCATCATTCCAGGCTTTTCTTCTCGCATCCATTCTTTCTTTATTGCAAGGGCCATTACCTTGTATCACTTGTTTTAATTCCTCCCAATTTATTTTTCCAAAATCGTATTGCATGGTTTCTTCGTTCCATTCTAAATCCGGATCAGGCAAGGTCATCCCTAAAATTTTAATTTGCTCTGCAATCATGTTCACAAATTTCTGCCTCAGTTCATCATTTGAAAAGCGCTTAATTTTCCATTGCATACTTTGAATTGTATTGGGGCTCTGATCGTCTGGAGGGCCAAACATCATCAAACAAGGCCACCACCAACGGTTGATTGCTTCCTGGCACATTCTTTTTTGATCTTCTGTTCCTTTGCTTAAAACTAATAAACTTTCAAAACCTTGACGTTGATGAAAGCTTTCTTCTTTGCAAACCCGAATCATAGCTCTCGCATAAGGTCCGTAACTGGTTCTGCAAAGTGGTACTTGATTTAGAATGGCTGCTCCATCTACCAACCAGCCTATTGCTCCCATGTCGGCCCAAGTGAGAGTTGGATAATTAAAAATGGATGAATATTTTGCTTTACCTGAATGCAACTGCTCATACATTTCATCTCTTGAAATTCCAAGTGTTTCAGCTGCAGAATAGAGATATAATCCATGACCAGCTTCATCTTGAATCTTTGCCAGAAGAATAGCTTTTCTTTTTAAACTAGGAGCTCTTGAAATCCAATTACCTTCTGGAAGCATTCCTACTACTTCGCTATGTGCATGTTGACTAATTTGTCGAATTAAAGTATGGCGATATTTCTGGGGCATCCAGTCTTTTGGCTCAATCTTGATTTCTTGGTCAATCTTTTGCTGAAACTGTTCTTCTAAATTTATTCCCATAAAAAAGCTTACTATTAAATTTAATTAAACAAAACGATTAAGTAATTAATATCTCTAACTAGCTTATTAAATATCATAATCAACTACTAATTTCTCAGACCTGGGGTGGGCTTGGCAAGTAAGAATATATCCCTGATCAATTTCTTCTGGTTCTAATCCATATACTCGATCCATTTCAACTTCACCTTCTATTAATTTTGCCTTGCAGGTACAACAAACTCCTTTTTTACAGGCAAATGGCAAGTCTGCGCCAGTTTCTAGAGCAGCATTGAGTAAGTTATTCCCATGGTAGGATAGCATAAAGTTGAGCGACCTTCCATCTTGTATAACAGTAACGTTGCTTAAAATACTGCTATCAATTGTTTGGGTAATAGGCGCTATCTTTTTTTGCTGATTTCCTTCGATATTAAATAATTCAAAATGAATTTTATGTTTGTCGATTCCAATTTTTTCTAAATAAGATTGGATCGAAAAAATCATTTCTTCAGGTCCGCATAAAAAGAATGCCTGAATATTTTTTGGATCAATAGTGCTTGCTAATATTGTTTTACATTTCTCTTCATCGATTCTACCATAATGAATGTCAGAATCTGTTTTCTCTCTGGAAAGAATATATATAATACGAAATCGGTCCAGGTATTTATTTTTTAAGGCTTCTAGTGCTTCTTTAAAAAGAATACTATACCTGTTTTTGTTGCCATATACTAACGTAAAACTACTTTTGCTTTCTGTTTGTAAAGTAGTTTTAATAATCGATAGGATAGGTGTGATACCACTGCCTGCAGCGAAAGCCAAATAATTATTTTCATCAATAGCAGAAAGTGAAGAAAAGAATTTTCCGGCAGGAGGCATGATTTCTAATTCATCTCCTATTTGCAACTGGTTATTGGCATAATTGGAAAATACACCGTTGGGTATTTTCTTGACAGCGATTCTCAGTTCATGATCTAATGGGCTGCTACAAATTGAATAATTCCTTCGGAGGGATTCATTATTCAATTCTTTTTTGATTGTGATATATTGCCCGGGTGTAAACGAATAAATTTCCTCTAGTTCTTTTGGGATTTCAAAAGAAATAGAAACACAATCAACTGTTTCTTTGCGAATGTCTTTTACGGTTAGTTTATTGAAATGTAAGTGCATGGTTTGTTTTATCGATTCACCAATCCACCAACAAGGATACTAATCATATTTTCCTCTAATTCCTCAGCAGTGATTTTTTGAGTAGAACGATGCCAGCTTTCAATTCCACTGATGGCATGAAGCATAATAAGCACCGCTGTTGCTGCGTCAATTTTTTTTATTTGATGATCAGCAATTCCTACCTCAATAATTGCAGCAAAACGTTTGCGATAAATTCTTCGTTGGTTTTGAAAATTTGATAAATAAGGATCCGATAAATGTTTCCATTCTCTATCGCTCACATAAACTTCTTCATAGTGATGAATCATTTCATTGATATGAAAACGAAGCAATTTTTCTATTTTATCGATGGCGCTTGTTTGTTCAGCTTCTACTTCGTCAATTTTATGTAAGAATCTATTGGCAACGCTAAAGCAGAGTTCATGTAATATTTCAGTTTTCGATTTGATGTGATTATATAAACTTGCTGCTTCCACACCAACCGCTTCTGCTAAGTCGCGCATACTAGCTGCCTTAAATCCTTTTTCTCTAAATAAGGTTGCTGCTTTAGAAACAATCACTTCTTTACGGGTGAGGTTGTTTTCTGTTTTAATTCTGGCCATGGTACAAATATAATATACTAACGAATGTTAGCGATGTTTTG
>CAIJZG010000186.1 GCA_903825065.1 uncultured Bacteroidota bacterium | reverse complement strand
TTTGAAAAATAAATCCCAAAATTCTCCGCAAATACAGCCTGTAATCCCCCTTTCATTCAAACTAATATTCGAAATTAAATTGTTCTGATTCACTAAAATATGATACTCATCATTTTTTGCTAAAGGGCTCCATTTAATTTGGCAAAAAGTCTTCTGAAACTAGTAGTTGATTTTAAACTTAGATTTGCTGGTTCAAATAAAAAAATATGTCTTACGAAATAACAGGAAAATTAGTTGCCCGTTTTGATATCGTTCAGAGAACAGAAACCTTTAAAACCCGCGAGTTTGTGATTGAAAAATCCGACGATATTAATGGCCGTACCATTACCAACTATGTGAAGTTCCAATGCGTTCAAGATAAAACCACCATGGTTGATCGCTTTAATATCGGTGATGAGGTAAAAGTTCAATTCAACATCAAAGGAACTAAATGGGTTAAAGATGGCAAAGAAAATTACATCACTAACCTCGACGCCTGGAGAATGGAAACGGTAAAAATAAGTCAGGATACAATTCCTTCCGACAATACAAATTATAACGACATGCCTCCTTCACTGGATGCTGTGGATGATCTTCCATTTTAAAAACCAGCAGTACTTTTTTAGGATAAACACCTAACAGTAATTATATGCAAAAAGAAATTACCCTAAAGCTTACTCCTTCCGATGCAAACAAGCAGGAAGCAATTAAAAACGCTATTGCCCAGAATCTGGGCATCTCTGTTAATAAAGTAAGTGGTTTTTATCGAAACAAAGAATCGATTGATGCTCGCAGCAGCAAGCAGGTTTGGATCAACCTGAACTTGAAAGCCTTTATTGATGAACCGATTATTGATCGCCCGATTATTCAAATCAACTTTCAAGATGTTACAAAGTCAACCAAAAAAGTAATTATTGTTGGCGCTGGGCCAGCCGGACTCTTTGCAGCCCTTCAATTAATTGAACTAGGTATTCAGCCCATTATTCTTGAAAGGGGTAAAGATGTACGGGCACGCAGAAGAGATTTAGCGTCACTTAATAGAGAAGGCATTGTAAATCCTGAAAGCAATTATTGCTTTGGTGAAGGCGGCGCCGGAACTTATAGCGATGGCAAATTGTATACACGCAGCTCGAAGCGGGGTGATATCAATAGAATCCTGAATATTCTTTTCCAATATGGTGCAGAAGAAAATGTACTTTATGAAGCGCATCCACATATCGGCACTAACAAACTCCCCCAGATTATTACTGCTATTAGAAAACAAATTTTGGATTGCGGTGGACTATTTCTTTTTGAAAAAAAAGTAACCAACCTGGGTATTGAAAGCGACATTATTAAATCAGTTGAAACAGCTGATGGAAATAAATACGATGCGGATGCCGTAATCCTTGCCACAGGGCACTCAGCTCGCGATATCTTTGAAATGTTACAACGCCAACAAATACTAATTGAAGCAAAACCATTTGCTTTGGGTGTAAGGATCGAACATCCTCAATCATTAATCGATAGTATTCAATACCATTGCAGCAATCGCGACCAGCATCTCCCTCCCGCCAGCTATGGATTAGTAGAACAAGTTGCAGAAAGAGGTGTATTTAGTTTTTGCATGTGCCCAGGAGGAATTATTGCTCCCGCTGCTACTAATCCTGGAGAGTTAGTCGTAAACGGATGGAGCCCCAGTAAAAGAAATAATCCGTATGCAAATAGTGGCATGGTTGTTCAGGTTGCTCTTGATGATGCTATCAGTTATTTTAAGAAAATAAATCCTGAATCTCCAGAATTGCAGAACGAAAAGAATCCTTTATTATTAATGCATTTTCAATCAGCTATTGAACAAACTTGTTTCAAAGCAGGAGGCGGAAAACTAGTTGCTCCGGCACAACGGATGGTTGACTTTACCAACAATAAAATATCACCTACCCTTCCATCTAATAGTTATTTACCAGGTATTCATTCTACTAATCTTTCTGAGGTATTGCCCACATTTATACATAAAAGTTTGCAAGAAGGATTTAAGGCATTTGGAAAAAAAATGCCTGGATATCTCACCAACGACGCAGTGGTAGTTGCTACTGAGAGTAGAACATCTTCCCCAGTAAGAATACCTAGAGATGCAAACACATTTGCACATCCACAAATTAAAAACTTATACCCTTGTGGGGAAGGTGCTGGATATGCTGGTGGAATTGTAAGTGCAGCTATGGACGGCGAAAAATGTGCTTTGTTCTGTGCACAACAATTAGCCTAATCAGAACTCTTCTTTTGTTGTTGATTTTTTTGCAATTAATTTATCTGAAGAGATTAAAGTATTCTTTTGAAATAGCTTCTGCTCTTGTTTCATCATTTCCGCATCGGCATTACCAAACTCCTTATGAAGTGCATCCAGACTAGGTTTGCCAGCATCTACCCACGCGGTATAATAAAAGTCCGCAATTAAATTCGCTGAAGAAAGCAACTGATTATTAATGCTGTTTTTTAATGATAAAGCATATGCTTTTGCAAATTCACTGGTATACGATTTATATTCTTTACCCCTGCGTAACTGTATGCGATATTTTTGCGCATCAGTAAATGTTAGACTTACTTCTTTCTCTTTTGCCAACAATTCAGGAACCAATGCAGCGGCTGTTCGAACGGCCCCCCAGATTGCTTTTTCAGGATGCTTCAAATATTTTGCCTTATGCTTTGAATACAAGCTATAATTTGCGATCTCAATTTCTGGTATCATCGACTCCCATAAACTATGAAGACCTTTTTGATTAGAAAGTTGGCCATCGTAATTAATAGTAGTATGTAATGGAACATTTGCATCGGCAATATAATGACCCAAATCAGAGGCATAAAAGAGGATACTATCTTTATTCTGCATTCTAAAAGCATCTGTTAGCTTTCCTTTGATATAAATAACATGATAAGGAACATATCCATACTTCAATAAACTATCTTTTGTATACTTTTTGACTGCATTGTTCCAATCCAATGGCATCTCATTAACGGCATTTTTTCCAAACATTTCCAAATCAATAAAGTGTTTAGTAGCCTCGGAACTATCTTGGTTTCTACGTAAATCGGGCCTAGGTGCATCGTACACTAATTTATCTTTATGCAGATAGAAAAAAGTTTGCATTGCATTAGGCAATTCATAAATAGCTAGTTGCTGCACTGTTTTATGCACTAAAAAACCCCAGCTACTAAGAAGCACACAGAAACCCATTAAACTTATTGAAAGGATTATTTTCTTAACCGAAATCATTGGGGAATTAATTGATTGCCGCAAAATTAGGCCTTATAAAATCAAAGTGTAATAATTATTCAATTGTTGCTACTAACATCATAGTTTTTCTTAATTTAACAGCTTAGACATCACTTTAAACTATTAGAATCTAACAGCTATGAGTAAAATACTGGAACTTAAAAATTTAAAGAAATATTATGCTACTCAAAAGGCAGTAGATGATATTAGCTTCTCTATTGAAAAAGGAAGCATATTTGGCTTACTTGGACCAAATGGAGCAGGTAAAACAACATTGCTTCGAATGATTACGGGTATCTTTTATCCCGACCAGGGAGAAATAGTTTTGGATGGTAAAACTTTCGACCCCCTCAATGACATCATCAAGATCGGCTATATGCCAGAAGAACGTGGCCTTTATAAAAAAATGAAAATCGGCGATCAGGCCCTTTATTTAGCACAACTTAAAGGAATGAGTAAGGCTGAAGCCATGCAAAAAATTAAATTCTGGTTTAAGCGGATGGAAATGGAAAGCTGGTGGAACAAAAAAGTGGAAGACCTGAGTAAAGGGATGAGTCAGAAATTACAATTCGTTATTACTGTTTTGCACGAACCGAAATTAATTATTCTAGATGAACCATTCAGCGGACTAGACCCTGTTAATGCCAACCTCATTAAAGATGAAATTTATGGTTTAGCACAACGAGGTTGCACTGTGATATTCAGTACCCATAGAATGGAACAAGTAGAGGAAATATGCGATCATATTGTATTAGTAAATCTTGGAAAGAAAATTTTAGATGGCACAGTTGCTGGCATTAAGCAAGATTTTAAAGAAAATATCTATAGCATAAAAGTTCATGAAATGCCTTCTGTCATTAGTAATGATGCTTTTCATGTGGTGGACCAAACTGCAAACTTGCTTACGGTAAAAATAAATGAAGGAAAGAATAGTAATGATGTGTTGAAATATTTTATTCAACAAAATATAACTATCGAATCGTTTAATGAAGTTTTACCATCACTCAATGATATATTTATTAACCTAGTAGAAGGCACAAAAGCTAGGACTCGCGCATTTCAACCAATCAACGACTAATTTAATACTATGAACAAAATATTATTAGTAGCACGCAGAGAATTTTTAACGCGTGTACAGAAAAAAACATTCCTCCTTTCTACCATTGGATTACCCTTAATCATTTTCGGCTTCTATGCCATGATCATTTACTTTTCAATAAAAACAACCGACAATTACAAAATTGCCGTTGCAGATAAAGCCAATATTTTTAACGGAAAGATTGAATCAAAAGACAACGAAGTTATATTTGAATTTGTTCAATCTGATACATCTGCACTTCAAAAAGAACTGATAAAAAATACTTATCAGGCAGTTTTATATGTTCCTACAAAATTCACACTCGAAGGAAAAGACTCTTTATATTTTCGCTCAGCAAAATCAGTGGGGATCATGACACGTGAAAAAATTCAAAACCTGATTAATAAATCTTTAGAAGAAAAACGGCTGATGGGTTTTAACATTACAAAAGCCCAATTGGATAGTCTTCAAAAAGAAAAAGAATATATACAGTTTTCTTCCGCTTCAGGAAAAACAGAAAACGAAACGAAAGTGGGTGTTAGCTACGCTGTAGGTATGATTTCTGGCTTCATGATCTATATTATTCTATTTATTTATGGCACTATGGTAATGCGTGGCGTTATGGAAGAAAAAGTTAGCCGTATAGCAGAAGTAATCATTAGTAGCGTAAAACCCTTTCAATTAATGATGGGCAAAATATTTGGCATTGGTGCTGTTGGACTTATTCAGTTCCTTATTTGGCTGGTGCTAGTGTTTGGTATTCAATTTGCCGTTGCACTCATGTTCCCTTCCTTGGTTCAATCGATGCAAGGACAGCCTATTCAACCAGCAGGAATGCAAGCAGCACATGCAGTGCAGGAAAGTGGCGCGATGAGTGGCGCAATGAAAGGCCTAAGCACCATTAATTTTCCTTTAATCATTGGATGTTTTATCTTTTACTTTATTGGTGGATACCTTCTATACTCATCATTATTCGCAGCAGTGGGAAGTGCAGTAAATGAAGATCCGCAAGACGCACAGAGTTTATTATTACCTATAACTATGCCTATCATTTTTGCCATTGTAATTATGATGAAGGCCGTTAATGATCCCAATAGTGGAATTGCTGTTTTCGGAAGCTTATTCCCTTTAACTTCTCCGATTGTAATGATGGCAAGAGTTGCCTATGGGGTTCCTGACGGAGTTACTTTATTTCAATTAATATTAAGCATGTTATTACTCATTTTGGGCTTCTTAGGTACAACATGGATTGCAGCAAAAATTTATCGAACTGGCATCTTATTATACGGAAAGAAAATTACCTGGAAGGTAATGTGGACCTGGGCCTGGAAGAAAAATTAACTACAAGTTAATCTTCGGTCAATATAGAAGTAAATACTAAACCCAATTACCTTATAGTTTATACCCTAGGCTTCAGCCTAGGGTTAATTTATCCTCATTCACTCCTCACTCCTCACTCCTCACTCCTCACTCCTCACTCCTCACTCCTCATTCCTCACTCCTCACTCCTCATTCCTCACTCCTCATTCCTCACTCCTCACTCCCCACTCCTCACTCCTCACTCGCTTCTCACAGCGGAATGTTGCCGTGCTTCCGCCACGGCCGCTCCACCTCCTTGGTCCTGAGCAGCTCCAAATCATCACA
>CAIJZG010000185.1 GCA_903825065.1 uncultured Bacteroidota bacterium | reverse complement strand
CATTCGCAGTTTTTCTTCCTACTCCTGGCAATTTCACTAATTCAAATACTGTCATTGGGACCTCCCCATTAAAATCTGCCATGAGCATATTTGCCATGCCAATTAAATGCTTGGTTTTATTATTGGGATAAGAAATGCTTTTGATAATTGGAAATAGATCATCAAATTTGGCTAACGCCATTTTATCTGGTGTTGGATATTTTCGAAAAATATTCGGAGTAGTGAGATTCACTCTTTTATCTGTGCATTGTGCAGATAAAATTACGGCTACCAACAATTGAAAAGGATTATCATATTCCAACTCTGTCTCAGCAATTGGGATTTGCTCTTCGAAGTAAGTAATAGCTTGTTGATATCTTTCTTTCTTAGTCATTTTGAGAATCTAAAGATAGCACACAGATTACACTGATAAAACGGATTTTCGCAGATTTTGATCCGCGTAAATCAGTTCTATCCGCGTCAACTGTGTTCCATTAAATTTTGAGTTGAAAACTGATTATAAATTAATCACGTTTCTTATGCGAAGCAGCATATTTTAAAATAGCTTGCACAGACTCTTGGCTCGGAGATTCTAATTTCAATCGCTCCAAATGCTTCATGCTAAACTGTAATAACTCAAGCTGTTCTTTGATTGATGGATCTTCCACCATTGCTTTTTCTATTGCTGCTGCCACTGCTGGTGAAGCTTCGTTATATAAATAACTCATCAAATCCTCCTCTTTGATTTTTTTCATAATATGACATTACTCTAAGAGGATACGGTTCTTTTAAAACGGCGATAGTTCTTGAATATTGCCGACAGAATCGATTTCCCTTAGGAAATATTAAAAAAAATGTTCGAACGTAAAAGGGGTAATATTATTTTGTTATTGCGGTAGAATCTTCCAAAGTGAAAATATCTTCACCGTCTTTCTTCATCAAGTAACGCTCACGTGCGAACTTTTCAAGTGCAGCAGGGTTTGTCTGCAATTCTGTTAATGTCTTTCGCGCTTTATCAATTTCAGTTTGATAATAACGCTTCTTCATCTCTAATTTTTCTAACTCTGCTTTTCTTTCTCTCTGTTGAAAAAAATCGCGTTGATCAATAAATAACATCCATACCAAAAAAAATGCGCCAGCTATCGCGTATTTGCTAGTCAGTATTTTGATTATTTTCTGCATCATATAAAATGGTTAACAACCCGGTATTTAAAATTAATACAATCTCAAACTACCCGGGTTGTCAACTTATAAACAACTGTTTATTTAGTACCAAACTTAATCTTTCCATTAGGATAGATTCCTGTATTTCCTAATTCTTCTTCAATACGTATTAACTGATTGTATTTTGCAATCCGGTCGGTACGTGATGCAGAACCAGTTTTAATCTGTCCACAATTCAACGCTACAGCTAAATCAGCAATAGTGGTATCTTCTGTTTCACCACTTCTATGACTCATAATAGTATTGTAACCATTTTGCTGTGCTAAAGAAACAGCATTGATAGTTTCAGTGATTGAACCAATCTGGTTAACTTTCACTAATAAACCATTTGCGATTTTTTTGTCAATGCCTTCCTGTAAACGTAAAACGTTTGTCACGAATAAATCATCCCCTACCAATTGACACTTGCTTCCTACTGCTTCAGTCAAAGCCTTCCAGCCATTCCAATCGTCTTCTGCCATACCATCTTCGATAGATGCGATAGGATATTGATTAACCCAGCTTTCCCAGAATTTTACTAATTCATCGCTGCTCATTTCTTTACCTGAACTCTTATGGAAAACGTATTTATTTAATTTGCCATTCCAAAGTTCTGAGTTTGCTGCATCCATTGCAATTACAATCTCAGAGCCTGTTTTATAGCCTGCTTGAGTGATAGCTTCTAAAACGGTTTCAATTGCTTCTTCATTACTTTGAATATTTGGAGCAAATCCTCCTTCATCGCCTACATTAGTGCTATATCCTTTTTTCTTCAATACGCTTTTCAATACATGGAAAATTTCAACACCCCAACGTAACCCTTCACTGAAAGTAGGTGCGCCAATTGGCATAACCATAAATTCCTGAAAATCTATTTTGTTGTCAGCATGTGCTCCACCATTCAAGATATTCATCATTGGAATAGGTAATGTT
>CAIJZG010000184.1 GCA_903825065.1 uncultured Bacteroidota bacterium | reverse complement strand
TATTGCTTTCCATTCATTATAAAATAAGCAGCTCTTGCACCACTAAATGCAGCTTGAACAGTACTCGCTACATCAGTAGTAGTTAATCCTAAATCTTTTGCTTTAATTCGGTCAATACTTAATTGCATTTCAGGTTTGTTGAATTTTAAATTCACATCCACATTCTGAAATGTTTTATCTTTTCTTGCCTCTTCCAAAAATTTAGGAATAACTGTTTTTAACTTTTCAAAATCAAGATTCTGCACAATAAATTGCACAGGCAAAGATCCTCTTGATGCTAAGCCCACAGAAATGGTTTGTTCTTGCACGGCGAAAATTCGAGCATCATTAAATCTGGTCATTTTTTTATTCAACTCATTGGCAATATCATTCTGAGATCTTTTTCTAAATTCAGGTAACACTAATCCAATTCTACCACTTGCATTATTGGCCCCATTTCCTCCAAAACCTGGAGTTGCATTGAATACAAAATCTTTTTCAGGAATTGAATCCATTAAAAAATCAGTGACTTTATCTGAAATACCCTGCATTTTATCATAACTGGTTCCTTCAGGTGCGGTAAGACTCAAACGAATACTACTCTTATCTTCCAGAGGCGCGATTTCGCTTTGAATATTTTTGCCAATAAAATAAATGATTCCAACACAAATTGCCACTATCACCCAGGCAATCCAACGAACTTTTATAAAGCCAGTTAGCAATGCTTTATAGCCACTTTCCATTCCTTTAAAAAAGGGTTCGGTTTTTTCATAGAATTTTCCATGGCCCATATCTTTTTTATTCAGGAACACATTCAAAACCGGCGTGATAGTAAGTGAAACAAATGCAGAAATTAATACAGCACACGCAACTACAATACCAAATTCACGGAAAAGGCTTCCTACAAATCCTTGTAAGAAAATCACCGGTAAAAATACAACTGCTAATGTGATGGAAGTAGATAAAACAGCAAAGAAGATTTCTTTACTGCCTTCGAGTGCAGCCTTACGAATCGGCAATCCTTCTTCCAATTTTCGGAATATATTTTCCGTCACCACAATTCCATCATCTACCACCAAACCTGTAGCCAATACGATACCCAATAAGGTTAATACATTGATGGAGAAACCACCTACATACATGATAAAGAAAGTGGCAATTAAAGAAATAGGAATATCAATCAAAGGCCTGATGGCAATTAACCAATTACGGAAGAAAAAGAAAATGACCATTACCACGAGGCATAATGAAATGATCAATGTCTCTTGAACCTCCTGGAGAGAGCGGCGAATATTTTTTGTATTATCAATTAAAATATGAAATTCAATATCTGATTTATTACCTTTTTTAATTTGCTCTAATCTTTTATTAAATTCATCTGAAATACGAATGTAGTTAGCACCAGGCTGAGGTGTAATGGAGATACCCACCGCAGGAAGGCCATTATATTTCCAGCCAAACTCTTCTACTTCCGGACCTAGTTCTACTTTTGCTACATCAGACAAACGCACAATTCCTGTAGCATCTTCTTTAAGAATTAAATCTGCAAATTGCTTTTCGGTAGTTAACTTTCCCAGTGTTCGAATAATTAACTCTGTATTACTACCATAAATTTTACCGGCAGGTAATTCAACGTTTTCTTTATTCAAGGCAGTTTGTATATCATTAAAAGCAATCCCATAAGCAGACAGTTTATCCGGCTTGATCCAGATACGCATGGAAGGTCTTTTTTGTCCACGGATATCTACAGCACTTACTTCATTAATAGTCTGAAACCTTTGTTGTAAAACGTTTTCAGCATAATCACTTAGCTCCATCAGACCTTTTGATCTACTT
Organism: uncultured Bacteroidota bacterium; assembly: GCA_903825065.1. GTDB lineage: Bacteria > Bacteroidota > Bacteroidia > Chitinophagales > Chitinophagaceae > Sediminibacterium. The sequence goes on along the minus strand of CAIJZG010000184.1, from coordinate 13,531 downwards.
TGGATTGCCATAAAAATGATAAAATCGCTATTCGCATCCGATTTAGTAACTACAGGAGGCGCATCAATATCTTGAGGCAAATTTCTAGTTGTCTGACTTACTTTATCCCTTACATCATTTGCAGCTGCCTCCAATGAAACACCCAAATTAAATTCTACTGTGATATTGCTAGATCCAATAGAACTCGAAGAACTAATACTTCGAATACCTGGAATACCATTGATTTGTTTTTCTAATGGTTCCGTAATCTGACTTTCAATTACATCAGAATTGGCACCAGTATAACTGGTACTTACGCTGATAGTAGGTGGATCAATTGCCGGATATTCTCTAATAGCCAAAAAGCTAAAACCAACAACTCCGAACAACACAATCATGATGTTCATCACTGTTGCAAGTACCGGTCGCTTTAACGATAATTCTGATATATTCATCTTATTCCTTGGATCAAAAATGCATTAATAAAAATGGAGGCCAGCCATTAGCGAATAATTTCTTCTAGTTTTAAAACTTTACGAACTTTTGCTTTCCCATTTGGCTTTGCGAAAAGAACACCGCTTACAACTACAGAATCGCCTTCATTAATACCAGTTAAAACTTCAACCGCACCAATATTTCTTACCCCAGTAGTAATCTTAACAAGCGAGGATATACCATTTTTTACAACAACTAATTTTTTAACACTTGCATCAGGTATTATCGCATTAGCAGGAACCATAATACTATTGCTATTTTCGCCTGCATCGATATATATTTTTACAAACCCTCCAGGATTTGCTGCTCCTTCTAAATAAGCGCGAATTTTTAAATTTCGAGAAGTGGCATTGATTAAAGGTTCGGTGGCATAAATGGTGGCTTTTCTTTTGGCCGACTTACCTGCATCAATATCCACATCAATCGTTTTGCCCTTTTTAATAAGAGCACTATAATTTTCAGGAACTGTAAAATCGATTTTTAATTTATTTACTTGTTGGATAGTGGCAACAATTGTAGCTGGGGTAATATAAGCCCCCGGACTAATTTGTCTCAAACCAATTAATCCATCAAACGGAGCTTTGATGACTGTTTTATCTATCAGCGTTTGTGTATAATCTAAATCTGCTTTTAGACTTTTAACCTGATTCAAAGCAATATCATAATCATTCTGATTGATACCATTTATATTCAATAATTTTTTATTGCGTTGCTCTGTTATAGTTGCTAATTCTAAAAGCACTTTTGTTTTGGCAATTTGTGCTTGTAAATCAGCGTCATTAATTCTTGCAAGAACGGTTCCTTTTGTAACCATTTTGCCTTCTGGAATATCTAGATATACTACTCTTCCGCTTACCTCTGGATGCAATTCTGCATATTCATTAGCCACTACGGTACCATTGGCTTCCATAACATTACTAATTTTTTGAGGATGGGCGATGATAACATCAACGATTACTGGCGGCTGCACAGTATTTTGTTTGGGTGCCTCTGTCTTTGATTTACAGGCTGCAAAAGATGTTAGGATGATAACTGCTAAATAAATTGGTTTCAAAGGCTGAAGTTTTGGAAATTAAAGATAGAAATATTTTAACTGTTGGCTTTCAACAATGTATGAATGGTTAAACATGCTAAAATATTCGATAAAAGAATAAGAATCGCATTTTAGAACGTAAATTCATAGACCTAACAAAAACTTGCCATATGTATCAACTCTCCAAAAATTACCCCGAGAAGCGGGCTTTTATTACTGGGGCTGCATCCGGACTTGGAAAAGCATTCTCTATAGAACTTGCACAGGAAGGATGGACCATTGGAATGGCCGACATTAATATGGAACAGCTTGCAGAAGTAGCAGCTGAAGTATCCGCACTTGGGGGAACACCCATTACATTTCATCTGGATGTGTCTGACAAAGTAGAATATCAATCAGTATCGGCTTCTTTTTTAGAGCAAGTAAATGGAATTGACCTCCTGTTTAATAATGCCGGCGTTGGCGATGGAGGTTTATTTGAAGAGTATGCCTTGGAAAATTACGAATGGATGACGGGAATTAATCAGCTTGGTGTGGTTTATGGTTGCTTTTATTTTATCCCAGCTATGAAAAAACAAAAGTCAGGCCATATTCTCAATACTGCGAGTGCAGCTGCAATTGGATGTGCACCAACTATGGGGGCTTATAATATGACTAAAGCAGCAGTAGTGGCAATCAGCGAAACTTTATATGGAGAATTGCTTGACTATAATATCAAAGTCTCCTGTATTCAACCCACTTATTTTAAAACAAATGTGATACAATATGCACGTGGTGGTGTATGGGTTAAAAAAGCTACACAAGCATTCATTGACAGGTCGGGTTTAGAAGCAAAAGATGTGGCAAAAGAAATACTCACACGAGCAGGGAAAAATGAATTGTACATTATCCTTCCAAAAGCTGCTCATAAAATGTGGCTCTTGAAAAGATTAGCACCCCTTTGGTTTAGAAAAAAAGTGGCAAAAGATTTTATGGCTGCCATGAAAAGAGTGATGAAAAAAACAATATAAAATATTCAAATAAAGATTATGGATGCAAATCAAATATTTAGTCTCAACAATAAAGTAGCACTTATTACTGGTGCCAGTAAAGGAATTGGCGAAGCCATTGCCTGTTTTTTTGCAGCATGTGGTGCTCGGGTAATTATCAATTCCAGAAAACAAGAAGACCTTGATAGAGTATCAGAAAGTATTCGTGAAAATGGAGGCGACTGTGTAGGCTATGCTGCGAATGCCGGCGATGTGGTTGCCTGCAAAGAACTCATTGCAAAAGTAGTATCCAATTATGGAGGCATCGACATACTGGTAAATAATGCAGCAACTAACCCGGTATTCGGACCCGTTAATAATTGTGAAGAATGGGCATTCGATAAAATTATGAGCGTGAATGTAAAAGCTCCCTTTGAATTAAGCAAACTTGTTCACCCTCTTATGAAAGCAAGAGGTGGTGGATCAATAATCAATATTAGTTCAGTGGCAGGTATGAGACCTGATCCAGGATTGGGTATTTATTCTATTTCGAAAGCAGCGCTGAATATGCTTACGAAAGTAACTGCTAAAGAATATGGGGTGGATAATATTCGGGTGAATTCAATTTGCCCTGGGCTTATTAAAACAAAATTTTCTGAAGCACTTTGGACAAATGAAAAAATGCTCGCCCATTTTGTAAGGCTTACTCCAATCTCCAGAATGGGAACCGTGGAAGAGATAGCTGGGCTTGCATTATATCTGGCATCTGATGCTTCAGCATATACCACTGGAAGCATTTTTACTGCTGATGGTGGTTTAACCATTTAAATAAAAAATGATGGAAACAATATTTCATACCGAAAGATTAACCGAGATTGAAACGAAGCTTCGAAAATTTGTGATAGAGGAATTAATTCCTTTAGAGAAAGATCACTTAACGCGTCCATTCAAACAAACAGAAATTATTCTGCAGGCAAAAAGAGAAGAAGTAAAAACATTAGGACTCTGGGGATTACATTTATCTAAAGAAGAAGGCGGACAAGGATTAACACTTTGTGAGTTTGGACAGTTAAGCGAAATCATGTCGCTGGCACCTTACTATGGACAATACACTTTTAATTGTCAGGCACCAGATATTGGCAACTATGAATTAATCAGTCGGTTTGGATCTGATGCAATAAAAGATAAATTTTTACAGCCGCTATTAGAAGGGAAAATAAGAAGTTGCTTTTCGATGACTGAACCCGAGTACGCGGGATCGAACCCTACAAGGCTTGGTACAACTGCCGTTCGCGATGGTGATGAGTATGTGATTAATGGACATAAATGGTTTACTTCTTCTGCAGATGGCGCTGAGTTTGCAGTAGTGATGGCCGTAACTAATCCCGAAGCTGCTCCACATGAAAGAGCAAGTATGATCATCGTGCCTACTAATACACCAGGTTTCAACTTGGTCAGAAATATTCCCATCTTCGGTGAAACAGGAGAAGGTTGGGCTAGTCATGCAGAAATAATTTATACTAATTGTCGTGTTCCACTAACTAATTTAATTGGTACGGAAGGAATGGGGTTTCGTTTGGCACAAGAGCGATTGGGCCCCGGAAGAATACACCATTGTATGCGTTGGATTGGTATTGCAGAAAAAGCCCTTGACTTACTTTGCAAAAGAGCAGTAAGCAGAGAAATGGAAGAAGGTGTTATGCTCGGACAAAAACAATTTATTCAGGGGTTCATTGCAGAAAGTCGTGTAGAGATTGATGCGGCACGTTTATTAGTTTTAAATACTGCCGATTCGATTGATAAGAGAGGGGCAAAAGCAACAAGGGATCAGATTTCAGGAATTAAATTTTATGTTGCTAATATGTTTTTAAAAGTTTTGGATCGTGCCATTCAAGTGCATGGTGGTATGGGCCTTACTGATGAAACTATGTTAGCTAATTTGTATCAACATGAAAGAGGTGCAAGAATTTGGGATGGTGCCGATGAAGTTCATAAGCAAAGCATCGCAATTCATATTTTAAAAAAATATGGACTAGATCTTAAAAAGAAGAAATGATGCAATTAGATAATTCCATCCCACTTAAACAAGGAGAACAATTTGATATCTCAAGATTGAATAATTACCTGCTTGAAACTGTACCTATTATTGGAACTATAACTAATATTTCCAGATTCCCAGGGGGATATTCCAATATTACTTATTGTATTCAAACAGCGAATAAAGAATGGGTATTACGTATGCCCCCTGCAGGTGCTCAAATTCAATCTGCGCATGATATGGGGAGAGAATATCGTGTATTGAATTTTCTTAAACCTCATTACAGCAAAGTACCCGCAGTATTGCATTATTGCGAGAATCCTGCTATTACTGGTGCCCCATTTTATATGATGGAACGGATAAAAGGTGTAGTACTGAGAGCTGGCAACGCACCAAATATGCAAATTGATTCTGCACTCATGCATCAAATTTCCATTGCATTGGTTGATAACTTAGTAGAACTTCATGCTATTGATATTGTAAATACTTCATTAATCCAATTAGGGAAACCCGAGGGATACGTTAGCAGACAAGTTAGAGGATGGGTAAAAAGATACTTTGCAGCAGAGACCGATTCTATTGATAGCATGAATAGAATTGCTGATTGGTTGAGCAAAAATTTCCCTAAAGAACAAGCGCCTTCTATTTTGCATAACGATTATAAATACGATAATGTAATACTAGATCCTAATGATCTTTCAAATATCATTGGCGTTCTTGATTGGGAAATGGCCACAGTTGGCGATCCGTTAATGGATGTTGGTGCTAGTTTGGCTTACTGGTTTGAAGCTGGGGAAGAGGCAATATTAAAAACCTATAATTTAACCTGGCTACCTGGAAATTTAAGCAGAAGAGAATTGGTAGATCTCTATGCCTATAAAACAAATCGTGATGTAACTGATATTTTATTCTATTACGTTTTTGGATTATTTAAAAATGCGGTAATTGGACAACAGATTTATCAAAGATGGAAACAAGGCAATAGCAATGATGCAAGATTTGGAGCTTTACTACCATTGATTAAATTATTATCGATGAAAGCAGTAAATGCCCTAGAAAGAAATACTATCTAATATCTTCTTGGTGCACCCTTATTATATTTTTTGTTTTTAAATTCTTCGAAGTTTTTTTCAATAAAATAGCCCAATTCAAGTTCATTCATTCTTTGAACCATTTCATAATCTGGTCGATAATCTTTCATGAACTCATCTAGTTCTTGATTATTTAATTTAGTGATCTTCCTTACAAAAGCCTTGCTGAATCGATGATCGATATACTTATCTTCTTCTTGTTGTAATAATCTTTGTTGCAAACTAGCTAAGCTTTTGTTTCTTTTAAATCGAAACATATTGATGATCTCATCTAAGTCGAAGCCTACAGTTAGTCCATTTGGATTATATCCTGGATTTTCGCTCAACCGCAAACCTGGTTTTTTAAAATCGAAAAACTTTGCGTAATCTTTTCTATTTTGAATTGAATCTAGTTTGTAATAACTGTTTCTAACTTTTACTTCGGGAAGATCGAATGAACGAACATGTATCATTACATCGAAGCTTTCTGTATTTGAAATAGTATCAACAGGATATTTCATGGTTGATTTACCAATCATGCTAAACCAAATAGAATCTTTCACAGAAACACGGAGCTCATATCTACCTAATGAATCTGTAGTTGTAACTTTTCCTGAAGTACTTATAACAGCAACTGCTTCTAAAGGTCTTCTAGCAGAAATATCAAAAACCCTTCCTTTAATATTTATATACTGTGCATTTGAATTCTGAACAAAAAATATAGTACAGATCAACAAACAACCAATAGTAATGTGTAGCCTTTTTCTCAAAAAATTGTATTAAGCTGTAATATTAAAGCAGTAAGCTCAGAGTACAAGAATAGGAAATCGAATTAACTTCGTTTTTGCAGAATCCTACTTAAAACTTGGTATCAATGATATAAGGAAGCATTAATCTCCAAGTTGGCCAGTCATGAACAATATCATGTCCCCATACTTCCAAGTCGTACCATATTCCTTTATTATATAATATACCAGCGAACCTTTTTGCCGCTTCTGGATCTTCGTGAGAACCACTGCCAGTAAATATATGAATGTGGTGACTAGATTTAATTTTATCTAAATAATAGGGATCTTCCAAAGTAGGCATATAATGTTCAGGGCTATTATAGAAAACCTGATCGTCCCAGAAACCCTTTGTGTATTCTGTTAAATTATATACTCCGCTTAAGCTAATAGCTCCATTTATAATATCCGGGCGTTTTAAAAATAAATTCATTGCATGCAAAGCTCCAAAAGAAGCCCCACAAGTATAAATCATGATGTCTTTGCTGGTAGTGTTTCGTATAAAAGGAATTACTTCATTGTACACATATTCATTGAATTGATTATGCCGGATGCCTTTGTGTTCAGGAATCATGTTATTATTCATCCAACTTTCTTTGTTCATGCTATCGATGCTATAAACACGTAATTTACCGGCATTAATTTGTGGTGCTAATGCATCTATCAATTGAAATCGATCATATTCTAAATAATCAGCTGCTGCAGTAGGTATCAACAATAATGCAAAGCCATAATGTCCATAAGAAACAATCGGCATTTCTCTATTTAATGCCGGACTATACCAGGAGTTAAAACTTTTTTCCATAGGATTTTTCTTTGGTTTTGAATAATACAGAAAGATGAAAACAATTCTTTAGTTAAAACAATTCTTCCTTATTTCTTTCCAAAGGTCGCGATAACATTGAGCAGCATAACTACTGCGTGCAAAGGTTTCTATTGGCGCTTCTTGAATTCCCATTTTTTCTACATCACTTAAATACGGGATATAATTTTTCAAAAATATTTTATCCTTATAGAATTCCTGCATTACTTCATGATGCAAATTCTTTCGATGGTCTACCATGCTAAAGAAACATTTTATTTTTTTACTGTCAACACCATTCTCTTTACAATAGTCAATCACAGTTTCGTAAGATCTAATAGATAAGGTAGTTGGAATATTTGGCATCAATATCCAATCTGCTGCAACGAATATTGATTCATGTAATAATGAGAGTCCAGGAGGGCAATCTAGAATTATTACATCAAATTCATGTTTGATGCTTGATAATAAAGAAGCAATTTTTCTCTTTGATTGCTTCATATCATTTAGTAATAGGTCTGCATGTCGGGCAGAAAGATCTGCAGGTATAATACTCAAGCCTTCATAATTTGTTCCTTGAATGGCTTCAGAAAGTGCCACTTCTCCATTCAATAATTTCTTCGACTCATTTTTGACTGAAGAACTTGATCCAAAATAAAAGGATGCAGAACCTTGTGGATCAAGGTCCCAAATAAGTGTCCTATAGCCTTCTTTAGCAGATAAATAAGCTAGATTTACAGCGGATGCAGTTTTCCCAACACCGCCCTTCAGATTGTAGATTGCCAGTGTGATCATACTCTAAGATACAGCAATTTTAAAAAGACTGAAACAACCAGCCAAGTAATATAGAACCTAAAACAATAAATGGGGCAGGAATTTTATGGCTATTCAGCATGAAAAAAGTTACGGCCACAACTCCTAACTCCATGAAGCCAATTGTTTTACCCTCAATAAGTGGGAACAGGAAATTATCTTTAATTAAATAACAAGTGGCTCCCGCCATAATTCCTACTACAGCTGCATTAATCCCCTCTAAGGATCTAAAAATGACAGCGTACTTCTTTAAATTATGCCAAACAGGAAAAAAGAATAAAACCAATAATGCACTGGGTAAGAAGATGGCTAAGGTTCCAATTATACAACCCAAAAACTGGAGGCCTGGTCCCTGATCGGATAATAGCATTCCTCCTGTAAATGCGCCTATTGAAAAAACCGGACCAGGAATGGCACGCACAATTCCAGACCCGGTAAGAAAGTCTTTTTTATCCATTCGAAGTACCGTTCGATGCGACTTTTGTACTTGCTTCGTTTCGGGCCTTGTTACATATTGTTCGTACATCAATGGCATTAATACATCGCCACCGCCAAATACCAAACTGCCATTTCGAAAAGTCATTTCAAATAGGTTGAAGGGCTTTCTATTTGGCCAATTTTGTCTGGTAGCTGTTTCAGAAAGATAACCAGCTATTCCAAAAAGGGCTAAAAATATCAGCATATTACCCCACTTAATTTGTTTCGGTGGAACGCCTTTTTGAGGAATCCGACGGTCACTAAAATTAGTTGTTATGCCTGCTGCTAGAATCAGCCCCGGAAAAACCCATGGTGTTTTAAATGCTAAAAAAGTAACCAAAGTGGCTAAAATCATAATTACTTGCGTAATAGTATTATGTATGGCAACTCCGAATATTCGGAAAGTTGAATACATGATAAAGCCAATTGCCATGGGTTGCACAAAAAGAAATATACCCTGCGGCAAACTTTTGTCATCCATATAATCAATTAGAAAAGATAAAGCCCCCATGATAGTACTCGCGGGTATAATCCAAATAATCAGCGTCCAAATAGCTAATGTTAATCCTCCTCTTTTAAAACCAATCAGGGTAAGTGTTTGTGTAGAAGATGCCCCAGGGAGTAATTGACAAAACCCGTTATATTCCATTAACTCTTCTTCAGTAACATCTTTTCTTTCATGCACAAAAGTCTTAATCATCATGCCCATATGGCCTTGCGGTCCGCCAAAAGCAGTGAAACTATGCAAAAGCACGGCACGCAAAAATGGTATGTGACGAAAGAATTTCAACAGCTTTTAATGGTAAAATGATAGACTATGATATTTTCTGTTTGCTTTATCTAAATCTTTTGCTATGTTAAATTATGATTGTTAAAAATACAAAACTACCAGCAAATGCTTTTGTATGAATAAATGAAGCAAATTGCAAGTACTTTATCAAACTATTATATGAAACAGCTCGTTAACTATTTTTCTATTTTAATTTTATTGGCATTAGTAAGTTGTTCAAAGCCTCCTCAAAAATTTGAAGGACTACCAGCTTATCAGATTAAAACAGATAATGGCAAACCCAACTATGCAGATTTACATTTCTGGGCTGCACATCCTTTTAAGCATGACCCTTCTGATAGTATCCCTAAGCCATTAAGAACTAATTATAAAGCAGATACTGCGGTCGATATTTTTTTTGTACACCCAACTACCTATACTTCCAATGAAAAAAGTTTTGGCTGGAATGCCAACTTAGAAGATGCTGCTTTAAATGGCAAAACCGATTATAGTACTATCTTATATCAAGCTAGCATTTTTAATCAAGCCGGAAGAGTTTTTGCACCAAGATATCGTCAGGCACATTTGTCTGCTTACTTTCCTACAAATTTAGAAGATAGTATAGAAGCTTTGAAAGCTTTTGAACTAGCCTATCAGGATGTGAAAACTGCATTCGAATTTTATCTGGCGAATTATAATGGAGGACGACCTATAGTAATTGCCTCTCACAGTCAGGGTAGCACTCATGCCAAAAGGCTAATAAAAGAATTCTTTGATAATAAACCATTAAAAAATAAATTGGTTGCTGCCTATATTGTAGGAATGGTATTTGATCCAAATTATTTAACTGAAATACCAGTATGTAAAACACCTAACCAGACTGGATGTGTGTGTGCATGGCGCACATATAAGAATGGTTTTATTCCAGCCTTTGTTGAAAATGAACCAATACATTCAATAGTTACTAATCCACTTACCTGGGATGCAACAATCCCTCATGCCAATAGGGATTTAAATCCTGGAGGCATCCTTTTAAAATTTAATAAACTAATACCAAGGGTTGCTGATGCAACTGTAACTGATAAAATTCTCTCCGCAGGAAAACCCCATTTCTTTGGAAATATATTTTATACATCCAAGAACTTTCATGTTGCTGATATGAACCTGTATTACTTGAGTATTAGAGAGAATGTACAAACGAGGATTAGTGCTTATTGGAAAAAATAGACCCCATTCCGAAGAATGGGGCCAAACGGTTTTACAATAGGAAATTGGATTTTTTATTGTTTAATAAACCGAATCGATTGTATAAAACGATCTTTAAAAAAAGCATTCAGTACATAAGCACCGGTGCTCAGATCACTCATATTTACATTAATTTGCTGATTCCCTTCCTCCGTTAGGGTAACCACCGTTTTTGCTATCCTTCCTTCCAAGTCCAGCACTTTTAATACTAACCTACCAGCTTTGCTTTCAAAAACAGTTATAAAGCTGCTTTCTTCTACCAAATTTGGTTGCAAACTTTGAATGTACATACATGCCCATTTAAAATTGAACAATTTTTGGACTATACACCGGGAGGTTATACTAAAAGACAGAGACAAATATGAATTTGCTGCATTGTTTATAAAAAAGATAATGTTCACCTCCGGCCCTAAGGCTTGACTTAAGTTAAGGTGAAACCTGAGTGGTGTTAACCCCGGCCTTTAGGCTGGGGATTAAATGAAGGAGGAATTAACGGGCTTTAGCCCTTACGCTGTAAGGTCATCTCAGTGATTCCTCTCTTATAGTTGTATGTGAAGATTGTAAGGGCTAAAGCCCAATTTCAGAAGGTATGCTCATCCCTAGGCTGAAGCCTAGGGTTAATATTTATTGACTCTTGAGTTTGCTAGTGCTGAAGAATAGGGTTAAAATAATAAACTACCGGGAAAATGAATTTGATTATCAGTTCTTCACTCTTATCTTTTATCTAATTCCCATAGACGCTTAAGAACTTAATACGCATAATCTTAAGCTGTTCCCAACTATAATCATTATCGCTTAATTCCTGGCGGGCAATATCTAAAGAGGAGGTTTGGCAGCTCTTAAAATACTCGATGATATCTTCTTGGTCATATTCATCGAGCCATTCGTCAATAGCATAATCCAGGTTCAATCTTGTTCCACTGGCAGCAATGGTTTCCATTTCTTCCAACAATTCATCAAGCTTGAGGTTTTTGTTTTTAGCGATGGTTTCCAAAGGAATTTTTTTATCTACATTTTGAATAATATAAATCTTATTATTCCCCTTATTAGCCACACTGCGCATTACAAAATCATCTGGCTTTTCAATGTCGTTCTCTTCAACATATTTTGCAATCATCTCAACGAAAGGCTTGCCGTACTTGATCGACTTCCCCTTACTTACACCCTGACATTTCTCCATTTCCTCTAACGTAGTAGGATATAAAGTTGCCATATCTTGTAAGCTATTTTCCAAGAAGATAACAAAAGGTGGCAGGCTCTTTTTCTTCGCTTCTTTTTGGCGAAGATCTTTCAACATTTCAAATAATTTTTCATCCGCTGCTGCACCTGTTTGAGAAGCGTTTTCACCTTCATCATCATCTGCATTGGCTTCTTCAAATAAATTATTCAACACAATTTTAAATGAACTTGGCTTCTTTAAAAATTTCTCGCCCTTTTCTGTAATCTTTAAAAGACCATACTCTTCAATATCTTTTCTTAATAAATTCTCTAATAACATCTGACGCACCAAACTACTCCACAAATGATATTCTTTATCAGCACCCGTTCCAAAAACTGGCAATGCATCATGTCTGAACATACTAATCTGCGGGGTTAATTTACCCATAACCACACTCACTACATAATCGGTAACAAAACGTTCATCTAATGCTTTTACCGCCTGAAGAACTTTCACTACATCATCCTTCGCTTCAATTTTTTCTTTCGGATTTAAACAGTTATCGCAATTACCACAATTTTTATTTTCCCAGTCTTCCCCAAAATAATGCAACAATACTTTTCTTCTACAAACAGCCGTTTCAGCATAAGCCACTGTTTCATCAATCAACTGAGCACCAACTTCACGCTCGCTCAAAGGTTTGTCCCGCATAAAATGTTCCAGCTTGGATACATCTTTATGCGAATAGTACAATACACAAATCCCTTCCATCCCATCTCTTCCTGCACGACCCGTTTCCTGGTAATAGTTTTCTATTGATTTTGGAATATTAAAATGGATCACAAAACGGATGTCAGGTTTATCGATACCCATTCCAAAAGCAATGGTGGCAACAATTACCTGCACATCTTCATTCAAAAATTGATCCTGACGATCTGCCCTTAATTTCTGATCCAGACCCGCATGATAAGCAACTGCTTTGATACTATTTGCTACTAATAATTCTGCCAGCTCTTCGGTTGTTTTTCTATTCAATGTATAAATAATGCCACTCTTCCCTTTATGGCCGCTAATAAATTTTACAATACTCTTCACCGTTTGATCTTTTTTGATCTTAGGTTGGATTTCATAATAAAGATTGGCTCTATTAAATGAAGAAATATAAATATTCGGGTTTCTGAGTCCCAGATTTTTTACAATATCGCTTTGTACTTTTGGAGTAGCCGTTGCTGTAAGCGCCACAACAGGTATGTCGGGATTGATGATATCCATCATTTCACGAAGTCTGCGATATTCAGGACGAAAGTCATGACCCCATTCCGAAATACAGTGTGCTTCATCAACTGCGAAGAATGAAATTTTTAGGTCGCTAAAAAAATCTAGATTTTCTTGCTTCGTTAATGTTTCTGGAGCCACATATAATAGCTTAGTCATGCCCGAAAGAAGATCATCTTTTACCGCTTTTATTTGACCCTTGTTTAATGATGAGTTTAAAAAGTGTGCTACATCATCCTTTTCGCTATACCCCCGAACCAAATCAACTTGGTTTTTCATAAGGGCGATAAGTGGCGACACTACAATGGCACAACCTTCCATTAACATGGCTGGTAGCTGATAGCATAAACTTTTCCCGCCACCCGTTGGCATAATTACAAACGTGTCTTGGCCGTTTAATAAACTATTAATCGACTTTTCTTGTGTGCCTTTAAATTCTCGGAATCCAAAATATTTTTCTAGACCCTTATGAATATCATATTGATGCACACTGGTGATAGTAGCACTATTGAAAGCATCATTGGGCGGAACTGTTAACACGACATTTGAAGGCCTTGGTATTAAATTAGAAGACTCTGGATTGACTAGTACACAAGTTGCACAGGCAATTATCAATACAACTG
>CAIJZG010000183.1 GCA_903825065.1 uncultured Bacteroidota bacterium | reverse complement strand
TTTAACTCACCTTTATCCAAAACCAATATTTTATCTGCTTTTCGGATGGTAGATAATCGATGCGCAATAATAATAGAAGTTCTTCCTGAAATCAGCGTATCTGTCGCCTTTTCAATCATCAACTCACTTTCGGTATCAATAGAAGAAGTTGCTTCATCTAAAATCAAAATTGCGGGATTGTATAATAATGCCCTTATAAAAGACAGGATCTGGCGCTGGCCCAAGCTCAAAGTATTTCCTCTTTCCATCACATGGTAATCATATCCATTGGGTAACTGCATAATAAAATTGTGAACCCCAATCATTTTTGCCGCATCAATTACCTGCTCTCGCTGAATTTCTGGATTGCGTAATGTGATATTATCTAAAATTGATCCGCTAAATAAAAAAACATCTTGTAAAACCACCCCAATTCCTTTTCTCAAAGCATCCAAATCATAGCTATTGATATTTACGCCATCAACCAAAATAGATCCTTTCTGTATATGGTATAATTTATTCAGTAAACTGATGATACTGGTTTTTCCGCTACCTGTATGTCCTACCAAAGCCACTGTTTCTCCCGCTTTTACGGTAAAACTGATATCTTTTAAAACATAATTTTCATCTGAATAGGCAAACCAAACATGATCAAATTCGATAGCCCCATGCATCATTTCGGGTTTATAATCATTGGAAGTGGGGGCTGGTGAAAAGTCTGGATTATCTAACACAACAAAAACTCTCTCAGCAGCAATCATTCCCATTTGCAACACATTGAACTTATCCGCGATTACCCTGAGTGGTCTGAAAATCTGATTGAGATATAATATAAAAGCCACTAATAAACCTGCATCCAATGTTTTTCCTGCAATCCACCACACTAAAAGTCCTGTGCTTAAAGCCAGAACCACTTCTACTACCGGAAAAAAAACGGAATAGGCAAAAATGGCATTGATATTGGCATTTCGATGTTCTGTGTTAATCTTCTTAAACTTATCAAACTCTCGATCTTCGGCAGCAAATGCTTGTACAACCTGCATGCCAGTGATATGCTCTTGTACAAATGCATTTAATGCCGCAACCGCATTCCGTACACGGATAAAACTTTTATTGACGCTTTCCTTAAAATAATAAGTAGCTACAATCATAATGGGAAATGGCACTAAACTGATAAGAGTTAGGCGCCAATCCATCCAAAACATGGTTCCCAATGTAATAATGATGGTTAACAAATCTGCAATAATAGGAATCAGTCCATCCGAAAAAATATCATTAATACTCTCAATATCATTAATAGTTCTAGTGGTAAGAGTTCCAATAGGTGTTTTATCAAATTGTGAAAGATTTAATCCCAATACTTTCTCGAAAACGGCAATTCTCATGTCCCGAACTACACTTTGTCCCATCCAGGAAGTAATAAAACTAAAAACAAAGCGCACGCTGGATTCAATAAAAAGAAATATCACCTGAAATATAGTAACCGCAATGATGAACTTCGTTGCATTTGTAAGATCTGTATTAAACAAAACCGCTTTAAGCCATGCAGGTGCATGAACTGATTTACCAGAAGCACTATCAATGGTAAGTTGAATTAGATAGGGTCTGATTGGAGCAAAAACGGCCATTATGATGGCCAGCAAAATGCTTCCATAAAATTTGGTACTGTAAGGTTTTACAAATTGAAAAATTCTGCGAAATAGAGAAAATTCAAATATTTTTTTGGTGTTTGTTTTTTCCATGGTCTGTACAAATGTAACAACTAAGCATACAATGAGTTCACCACTCTTAAAAAATTGGTTAACAGTTTTTTTTGAAAACTAGCATCCCCAACAAATAAGCCTTATTGCGTATATTCGCTATTCGATGGAACAAGCAGTAGACAACCAATCTTCAGAAGCAGCGCTTCCAAAATATAACCTCACAGTTGATCAGGAGAAGAACGAAATTCTTCGGCATTATCGTGCTTTGTTGAGAAGTCTTCGCCCGAAACTTAAAAGAGGTGACAAAGAATTAGTACGCCATGCTTTTGAAATGTCTGTTGAAGCACATAAAACCATGCGCAGAAAAAGTGGTGAACCATATATTATTCACCCTCTTGCTGTTGCGATGATTTGTGTGGAAGAAATCGGACTTGGTGTTAGAAGTACCATTTGTGCATTGTTACACGATACAGTAGAAGATACTGATATATCACTCGAGGATGTGGAACATGAGTTTGGTACAGAAATTATGCGGATTGTAGATGGACTTACTAAGATCTCAAATGTTATTGATACCAATACCAGTCAGCAAGCAGAAAATTTTAAAAAAATTCTTTTAACGCTCACTGATGATCCTCGTGTTATTCTTATAAAACTTGCTGATCGTTTGCATAATATGCGCACACTCGATCATATGAAACGAGAGAAGCAATTGAAGATTGCATCTGAAACTGTTTGGGTATATGCACCACTTGCCCACCGCATGGGATTGTATAATATTAAAACAGAACTCGAAGATCTTTCCATGAAATACATGGAGCCTGAAGCCTATCGAGATATTGCAAAAAAATTATCTGAAACAAAACGGGAGCGAAGTAGATACATCAATGAATTTATTCGTCCATTAAAAGAAAAATTAGAATTAGCAAATTTTGATTTTGAAATTTATGGTCGCCCAAAAAGTATCCATAGTATCTGGAATAAAATAAAAAAGAAGTCTGTAGAATTTGAAGAAGTTTATGACCTCTTTGCCATCAGAGTTATTTTAAATTCTCCAACAGAAAAAGAAAAAGAAGATTGCTGGAAAGTATATTCATTAATTACTGACGAATACAATCCATCTCCAGAACGTTTGCGTGATTGGTTAAGCAACCCAAAAAGTAACGGATACGAAGCCTTACATACTACTGTAATGGGACCACAAGGAAAATGGGTAGAAGTGCAGATACGTACAAAACGTATGAATGAAATAGCTGAAAAGGGTTTGGCCGCTCATTATAAATACAAAGAAGGTGGTGGTGATGAAGATCGTTTTGATAAATGGTTTGGACAAATCAGGGAAGTATTAAGTACGCCAGATACTGATACTGTAGATTTTTTACAAGATTTTAAAACATCTTTTCTTGCGGAAGAAATTTATGTATACACTCCGAAAGGAGATGTAAAAATGTTACCAGTTGGTAGTACCGCACTCGATTTTGCATTCTCGATTCACTCTGCAATTGGCACAAAATGTATCGGTGCAAAAGTGCATCATAAATTGGTGCCCATCAGTCATAAATTAAGAAGTGGTGACCAGATTGAAATTATAACAAGTGGTAAACAGAAGCCATCCGAGGATTGGTTGAATATTGTTGTTACCGCTAAAGCAAAAAGTAAAATCAAAGATGCACTTCGCGAAGAAAAACGCAAAATTGCAGAAGATGGAAAATATACACTACAAAGAAAGTTAGAAGGTTTTGGTGCTGCAGTAAATCAGCATAATATTGATGAGCTGGTTCATTTTTATAAAGTGCCATCACAATTAGATCTGCTCTATAAAATCGCAACTAAATCTATCGACCTTCGTGAATTAAAAGATTTTAATTTAATAGGCGACCGTATAGAGCACCCTCGGCCTAAACCTGTAATTCAGGAATTGAATGTTGATCAGAATCATGCAAAACATTTTTCGAAAAAAGATTCTGAGTTAATTATTTTCGGAGAAAGTAGCGATAAGATTGTTTATAATCTTGCGAAATGTTGCAACCCTATTCCCGGCGATGATGTTTTTGGTTTTGTGAGTACAGGAAAAGGTTTGATAATTCATCGTACAACTTGTCCGAATGCCACGCAATTAATGGCCAATTATTCGCATAGGGTAGTAAAAACTAAATGGGCCAAGAATAAAGAAATATCCTTCCTAACAGGATTGAAAATTATAGGGATGGACGATGTAGGTGTTATTAATAAAATCACCAATATTATTAGTGGAGATATGCGTGTAAATATTGCTGCATTAACTATTGAGTCTTCTGAAGGAATTTTTAGAGGTACCATTAAAGTATTTGTGCACGATAAAGAAGAATTGGAAGAATTGGTTGATCGAATAAAACAATTAAAAGGAATACAAACAGTTGATCGTTTTGATACCGAATCACTATCCTAATAAGGATTTGCACATTTTATTTAAAATTGATGGTAATTAATTGGTCGCAATTCCATTTTACTCAAAGTCAAGGCTTATTTTTGCCTCGATTCAAAACAAATATATGGTTGATGTAATTCTAGGTTTACAATGGGGCGATGAAGGCAAAGGTAAAATTGTAGACTATTTTGCGCCCAGATACGATATCGTTGCTCGGTTTCAAGGTGGACCAAACGCTGGACACACTTTATATGTTGATGGTAAGAAGCAGGTGCTTCACCAAATTCCTTCTGGAATTTTTCATCAGGATAAAGTGAATATTATTGGAAACGGTGTAGTGCTTGATCCTGTAACATTGAAACGAGAGTGCGATGCAGTTGCAGCTTATGGAATCGACGTAAGAAAAAATCTTTTCATTTCAGAACGTACCAATATAATTATACCTACGCATAGAGCTTTGGATAAGGCTTCTGAAATGTCGAAAGGTGAAAGTAAAATTGGTTCTACTTTAAAAGGAATCGGACCTGCCTATATGGATAAGACTGGCCGTAATGCCTTACGCGTTGGTGACTTATTAGATAAAAGCTTTACTACTCAATATATTAAGCTACGTTTAAAACATCAGAAATTATTAGACAATTTTCATTTTATTGAAGACATCTCTGCATGGGAAGAAGAATTTTTTGAGGCATTGGAATTTTTGAAAACGTTGAATGTGATTAATTGCGAGTACTTTGTCAATGATCAAATTTCGAAAGGGAAAAAGGTATTAGCAGAAGGTGCACAAGGAAGTATGTTGGATATCGATTTCGGTACTTTCCCATTTGTAACTTCATCAAATACTATTTCAGCTGGTGTATGTACCGGTTTAGGAATTTCTCCAAAACAAATTGGCGAAGTGATGGGTGTTACTAAAGCTTATTGTACAAGAGTTGGTGGTGGACCATTTCCTACGGAACTATTTGATGAAACAGGTGAAGAACTTCGAAGAATAGGTAGTGAATTTGGAGCAACTACGGGCCGCCCAAGAAGATGTGGCTGGATGGATTTGGTTGCTTTGCAGTATACTTGCATGATTAATGGTGTAACACAAATTGTAATGACAAAAGCGGATGTTTTAGACTCTTTTGAAGAATTATCCATGTGTACCTCCTATAAAGT
This sequence comes from uncultured Bacteroidota bacterium, assembly GCA_903825065.1. Lineage (GTDB taxonomy): Bacteria > Bacteroidota > Bacteroidia > Chitinophagales > Chitinophagaceae > Sediminibacterium. The sequence continues at coordinate 870 of CAIJZG010000183.1, read as the reverse complement.
AAATGGTGTTGAAACCAAACAAGTACCTTTTCAAATGGCAAAAGCTACGATTGAACCAATGTTGGAACAATTCAAGGGATGGAAATCAGATACCACCATGATTAAATTAGGAGAAGATTTACCTGAAACAATGAAACAATATATCGCATTTATTAACGAGTATTGTGGTGTTCCTGTTAAGCACGTTTCTAATGGTCCTGGCCGTGAACAAATCGTTCACATTTAGGAAATTTTAATTTTTTAATAGAAAAGAAAAAATATTTTTGTTAATACAATTTTGCGTTTAAATTTAACGCAACAATCTTATTAGAATATGGCAGCGAAATCTGATAAGGATAGCAAATCCTCTAATCCAAAGATACCACCGGCAAAAAATGCCGATGTAAAACCATCTCCAAAAAGTAAAAAACAATTGGATGATGATGATGACGATTTAGATGACGACGATGATGATGCATTGGACGTCAAACCCAGCAAGAAAGTGACTAAGGGCTCGTCGAAAAAATCGAAAGATGATGATGACGACGACGACGATGAGGCAGAAATAGAAGATGATTGGGAAAAAGCCGAAGAGGATGATGATTGGGACCCCGACTTTGATGAGTTCGATATTCCAAAAAGTAAGGGTAAGAAAGCTCCTACTGGTGGTGCAGGCGCATCAAAGAAAAAAGCAGATGATGAAGACGATTTTAAATTAGATGAAGACTTCAAAGAATTTGATTTGTTCAACGACAAGGATAGTGGATTTGACGACGACGACGACGATTTCTAGTTGGATATACTTTTAAAAAAAATGTTGAATGGTTATAATTATAACCATTCAACATTTTTTTTAAAAGTATATCCAACTAGAAATCGTCGTCGTCGTCG
>CAIJZG010000182.1 GCA_903825065.1 uncultured Bacteroidota bacterium | reverse complement strand
TAGAGCCAAATTACCACGGAAGAGTACTAGTATCGACATGACGGCGATGTGTGACGTGGCGTTCCTTTTGTTGTCTTTCTTTATCTTGACAACAAAGTTTAAGCCTGCTGAAGCCATTGCGGTTACAACACCTAACTCTGTTGCAGCTAAAGTTGCAGAAACAAAGGATATCGTGTTGATCACAATCGACAAAGACGGCAAAGTATTTCTTTCAATGGACGATGAATCTAAAAAAGAGGTCATCGCAAACACGCTGAATTCTACCAAGAATCTAGGTCTTAATGTGCAAGCATTTAAGAAAGCTGGTTTCTATGGTGCACCATTCAGTGGGCTAGCTGCTTTTCTTTCAATTCCAGAAGAAGCGCGCAAAGGCGGTGCCTTACCAGGCATTCCTGCTAAAGATTCTACCAATAGCGAAATCAGAGAATGGATGAGCTTAGTGTTAACAGCATATGCTGGACAAAAAGCTAATATCCAATTGAAAGGTGATAATGCTGCAAAATATCCTGCATTCAAAAACGTAATTGATGCGTTTAAGAAGAATGATATCTTGAAGTTTCAAATGATCACCAATCCTGAAAGTATTCCTGTTGGATCTGAACTTTGGAAGAGCGCAATGAAGGGTGAAAAGAGAACAGAATAATAGTAAACAAGATTATTTAAAAAATAAATTTATCCGACATGGCAGAAATGGATACCTCCGGTGGAGGTGGTCATAAGAAAGGACCTGGGGTCAAGAAAAGTAAGAAGCTGTCAACCCGTGTGGATCTAACACCAATGGTGGATCTGGGTTTCCTGTTGATTACGTTCTTTATCTTTACCACCACGATGAGTCAGCCGACGGCAATGAAGCTATTCTTACCAAAGGATGCTGATAAGCCTGAAGATCAGAATAAAGCCAAGGAATCGGGTGTTATAACCATCCTTTTAGGAAAAGACGATCATGTTTTCTACTACGAAGGACAATTAGACAATAGCGCTTCTAACTTTAAATCATCAACTTTTAAAGAGATTCGCAACGTATTATTAGATAAGAAAGCGCGTACTCCGGAAAAAGATTTAGTAGTAGTACTAAAGCCATCTGAAGAATGTACTTATCGTAACGTTGTAGATATTTTGGATGAGATGGCAGTAAATGTTTTAAAGCGTTATGCCCTTGTAGATATCTCAGATATCGAAACTAAATTGGTTAAAGCATCTGAAGCAGCGAATGCTGCGGCACCTGCAAAATAATAAGTGGAATTTTCCGAAAGGAAGCATACAATTAAAGACACTGAAAACATGGACGTAAGCAAAATTTTATCTGCCGATATCCTCGATATTATTTTCGAGGGCAGAAACAAATCATATGGTGCATACGATCTGCGTAAGACCTATAACAAGCGTATAACTTATGCTTTAATAGGAACGCTTATCATTTGTGCGCTATTAGTGATCAGTTCAGTGGTTGCGAATTCTTCAAAAAAGAAAGCAGTGGAAATGATTGCTCAGGACGTTAATCTTGAGAACATGAAACAGGAAGAGAAAAAGCCTGAACCGCCACCGCCACCGCCTCCACCAAAACAAGAACCACCCAAAGTGGAGATCACTAAATTCACTCCTCCAAAAATTGTGAAGGATGAAGAAGTTAAAGAAAAAGATGAAATTAAAGAAGTAGAAAAACTGGAAGACACCAAAATTGGTACTGTTAACCAGGAAGGAACAAAGGATGAAGGTATCGTTGCTCCTCCTGTTGAAACTGGTACTGGTAAGGTGGAAGCGCCTAAGCAGGAGGAAGATTACGATAAAGTATTTACCGTAGTACAAATTCCAGCTGAGTTCCCAGGTGGTTTGCCTGCATGGACAAAATATCTGGAGCGTAACCTGAACAGGGATTTACCTGTAAACAATGGTGCACCTCCCGGAAAATATACCGTAGTAGTTTCTTTCATTGTTGATAAGAACGGTGGTATTTCTGAAGTACAAGCTGAGAACGATCCTGGCTATGGTACAAAAGAAGAAGCAGTTCGTGTAATCAAAAAAGGACCATCATGGAAGCCTGCAGTTCAAAACGGTAGAAACGTAATCTATCGTCACAAACAAAGCATCACCTTCCAGGTTTCTGAAGAATAATTATCTTCTTACAAATTTTTTAAAGCCCATCTCGTTATAAACGTGATGGGCTTTTTTATTTTTACTGTTGATTTTTGAATTTATACTTTTGAATTTTCATTAGTCTATTTTTGTTGAAAAAAGAGAAATGTCGAAAATGCAAATGCTTTGGGATGATACGATCGTGGCACTAGCTACTGCCCCTGGCATTGGTGCTATATCAGTGATTCGTTTGAGTGGAAAGGATACCATAGCAATTGTGAATAGTATGTTTCCATCAAAGGACCTTTCTGCGCAGGCTTCGCACACCTTACATGTTGGTTATTTAAAACTGAACAATGAGTTGCTAGATGAAGTAGTGATTGCTTTGTTTAAAGGCCCCACTTCTTATACTGGAGAAGATGTGATTGAAATTAGCTGTCATGGTTCCAATTTTATCGTTGAGAAAATCATCAAAGCCATTTGTAGTTTAGACGTGAGAATAGCAAAGCCTGGTGAATTTACGCAGCGTGCTTTCTTGAATGGAAAGATGGATCTTGCGCAGGCTGAATCTGTTGCTGATTTGATAGCGAGTAATACAGAAGCAAGTAGAAAAACAGCATTGAATAATATGCGCGGTGGGTTTTCATCGGCACTGCATCAATTACGTGATGAGTTGATAAAGTTTTCGGCACTCATAGAATTGGAGCTCGACTTCTCTCAAGAGGACGTTGCATTTGCTGATCGTAAACAATTGTATCAACTAATTGGCACCCTTGCTAAATCAACCAATGAATTATTGCATTCCTTTCAATTGGGTAATGTGATCAAGAATGGCGTTCAGGTGGCCATCATTGGCAAACCAAATGCAGGCAAGTCTACGTTGCTAAATAGTTTATTGAACGAAAATAGGGCCATTGTAAGCGAAATAGCGGGCACCACAAGAGATACCGTTGAAGAAATATTAAATATTGAAGGTGTTTTATTCCGTTTGATTGATACTGCCGGGATCCGCGAGCATAGTAAAGACCTGATTGAAACCATTGGCATTGAAAAAAGTTTTGAGAAAATGCGCGCAGCAGATATTGTGATGTATTTATTTGATGTGAATGAAATGGATTCAAATGGGATTCAAGAAATTGTAAATGGGTTTAAAAAAGAAAATATTCATTACCTGCTAATTGGAAATAAAGTGGATGGAGTAGAAGCGATGGTAGCTGACAAGTTTGCAGCATTCCCCGAAATTATTTTTATTTCTGCCAAACAAAATAGACAGATTGATCAACTTAAAAAATCGCTGGTTGCAAAAGCCATCAATGGAGATATTCTTGCTGACGCCACTATTGTAACTAATGCTCGTCACTATGATGCATTGAAACAATTAAGTCAATCTTTAACTGAAGTGTTACAAGGCTTAGATAATGATATACCAAGTGATTTGATTGCCTTGGATATTCGTCAGTGTTTACATTACCTCGGCTTAATTACTGGTGAGATTACTAATGAGGATCAATTAGATTTCATCTTTTCTAAGTTCTGTATCGGAAAGTAAACTCACAAAACAAGAATTTACTAAAAGTATAATAAACCTTCAGAAGCCCTATAAATAGGGCTTTTTTATTAACTTATATTTATGGTTGTCAATTGATTATAGTTGGTTATTATGTTCAAATTTGTACCTTTATTGTACCTCGAGCAAAGTTCAGGACATTTTTTGCCCAATGAAAGTTCAATTCGGTTGAATTATGTCCCTTAATTATACTTAATGTAATTTATGAGTTCTAATATCCTTGTTCAAAGAATTTGCGAAAACTGTAAAAAAGAGTTTATAGCAAAAACTACAGTTACTCGTTTTTGCTCTAGTACATGTTGCTCTAGAGCTTACAAATCGAGTATTAAGCTTTTGAAAATTCAAATAAGCAATTCTCAGACCCAACAAATCAAAGCAAAGCCAATTGAGAATCTGAAGAACAAGGAATTTTTGACGGTACGTGATCTGGCTATACTACTCAATAGTTCAACTAAAACGATATATAGGATTATTCAGAAAGGGAAAATTAACGCAGTTAATATAGCTGAAAGAAAAACACTTATTCAAAGAAGTGAAATTGATAAATTATTTATAAGTAATTCCAAAATTGAACAAAATGGCAATTAAAGTCAAGCTTAGGGAAAAAAAAAATTTCAGGGGATAGAGTTAGTTTGTTTTTAGACTTTTATCCTGCAATCGTTAATCCAAAGACTGGAGATCCAACACGAAGAGAATTTTTAGGCATTTATTTGTCTAAGAAATCCAAATCTGTTTTAGATAAGCAACATGATAAAGATCAATTACAAATTGCAGAGCATATACGTCAAATAAGAGAGAACGAACTTAATAAACCTGAAATATATACTGGGTATGAGAAAGAACAATTAAGGCTTAAAGAACAAGGAGAACGAAATTTTATTGATTATTTTAAAGAACTAGCGGATAAACGAAAAACTTCTAATTATG
>CAIJZG010000181.1 GCA_903825065.1 uncultured Bacteroidota bacterium | reverse complement strand
ACCAGCTACAGCTTTATCGTTAAAAAAACTTATTGCATCCAGCTTAGTAGACAAGCCAATACTATAGATAAGAGGTAAATAGTGTTCGGGTGTTGGAATTGATAATAAAGCTGCCTTCCCTAACTTTTCATAGTGAATTAAAGAATCATGATTGCCATTCTGAATGAGGCTCTTGAAATTATGATTCATTTCTAAAGCCCAATCAAAACCAAATCCCCCTACATTTAATTTGTCCCAGGCTAGCATTCTCAAATTATGAACCATATTGCCACTGCCTATAATTAGAATACCTCTTTTTCGCAATTGGAATAATTCTTTTGCTAAATCGTAATGGTAAGCAGCGGGTTTTGTATAATCGATACTCAACTGCAAAATAGGTACATCTGCTTCTGGATACATATGTCGGACTATAGACCATGACCCATGGTCCAAACCCCAATCATGGTCTAGTTCCACTTTTGTAGAATGAATAATATTTTTAGTTTCTTCGGCCAATGCCAAACTTCCGGGGGCGGGATATTGAACTTCAAATAGCTCTTGTGGGAAACCACCAAAATCATGAATGGTGGATGGGAAATCCATAGCTGTTATTCTAGTGCTATTGATATACCAATGAGCTGAAACTACAAGCACCGCATTGGGTTTATTTATTTGACCAGCTAATTCAATCCATTTTCTACTAAATTCATTTATTTCAATTCCATTCATAGGTGAGCCATGACCCACAAATAAAACAGGCATCAATATTTCTTGCAAAGGAAATTCATCAGTAAATTTTCTTAGATCTGAAAGACTAGTCATTACCGAATTTAACTAATTTATTGTGCTCCTATTTCAAACTCCAAAATTTTTTTAAGATTAGCTGCGCTTGTAGCAATATCATTCCCTATAAGTTTATCCATCAATGGATTCATGATTGTTAGAGGAAATTTATTTCCCCCGATGAATCCCCATTTAAATCTGGTGATATCATCCGTTATAGGCTCCGTAATCATATAAATCTGCGCTTTATTAGAAAAAGGACTGACAAACCGAATTTCAAAATCAATTCGATGGTTCAGTTCTACAGCTTTAATTTCTTGCTCACCTTTACCAAGTTGTTTATTGGTACTATCCCAACATACAATTGCACCAATTTTACCATCTTCTCCCTTAAAATCCATTTTAACTTCCTTATCAATCATCCACCATTTATTAAAATTAAGTTGATGTTTCAAAAAAAGTATATAATCAAACACTCGCCCAACAGGCTGATCAATAATTATTTCTCTTTCAATTTTGTAAGTTTTCTTAATAAATACAGCTACTATAAGAATGATTCCAATTAATAATAGTAAAGCGTATAGCATAATCATATACTAGTTTTATTACAAAATAAGGTCAAAAATTGCGATTTTTTTTTATTTTTTACACGAAAAAAGGTTTCCGAAAGTTGTTATAAACAAATGATTACAATCAGTTATATACTCATTTTTTATATCTATATTTAAAAAAGCTTTTTTTTATCTTATTTGATTTAAGCTAGTTATTAATTTATGAAAAGTGTGAACACCATATTCACTGATACGTTACTAAAAATAAAATCGAGGTTTCAATTAGTTAAAGAAATTCAAGAAGAATATTCAGACAATGTTGCTGAGATTCGAGAAAAAAAATATTCTGATGAACGTACCAAACAAATCATAGATAATATTTCAGATATTGTTACACTTGTAAATAAGCAAGGAATCATTATTTACAATAATAAAACTATAAAACAAATATTGGGTTACGAAGCCGAAGAGCTAAATGGCAGACATATTCTTGAATTAATTCATCCAGATGATAAAGTAATAATAAGCGAAAAATTTAATAATATATTAACCAAAGAAGGAATTGATAAATTGGCTGAATTTCGATTTTGCTCAAAATCTGGCAAATACCTGCTTATTGAAAGTATTGGAAATGTTCAATTAAATAATCCCGCATTTAATGCGATTATTTTGATTTCAAGAGATATCACTGAAAAAAGAAAAATTGAAGATTCCATCAAAGCAAGTGAGGAAAAACTTCGATCGCTAATCCATAATATTACGGACATTATAACCATTGTTTCAGTTAGTGGAGAAATAATCTACCAGAGTGCCTCTGCAAGGCAACTAATGGGTTATGAAGAGAATGAATTACAAAAAAGAAATTTTTCTGAAATAGTACACCCTGATGATTTCCCTTTAGTAATGCAATCCTTTAAAAAGCTAATTGAAAATGGTGGTATTAGTGAATTAACTGAATTTAGACTACTTGATAAAAATGGCAATTATTTTTATATTGAAGCTCAAGCAACAAATCAGATAAACAACCCCAATATTCAAGGTCTCGTAGTTAATTCTAGGGATATTTCTATCAGAAAAAAAGCGGATCAAGAAAAGAAAATTTTAATCAAAGAACTTACAAAAAATAATTACGATTTAAAGCAGTTCAGCTATATCGTATCTCATAATTTAAGAGCACCACTAACCAATTTAACTTCAATGATTAAATTGTTAGACTTTAATACTATTTCAACAGAACGTTCATTAAAATTATTGGAGGGATTTAGATCCACTACCTTTCACCTTAACGAAACTTTGAATGATTTAATAGATATTCTTGTTGTAAAAGACAATATTAGTATCCAAACAGAAATGATCAGCTTTGAAAAGTCTCTGAATAAAATTACTAAGTCAATCCACTCTCTTTTTACCGAAACTAATACCAGTATTTCATCTGATTTTTCATCCGCTGAGTATGTGAAATTTAATGAGCCTTACTTAGAAAGCATTTTCCAAAATTTAATTACTAATTCAATTAGATATAGAAGTATTGATAGGGAAACTGTGATTTCGATTCATACTTTAGTGAAGGGAGATGAAATAATTTTAACTTATACTGATAACGGAATAGGATTTGATATGAAACAAGTAAAAGATAAAATTTTTGGTCTTCATCAAAAATTTCACCACCATCCTGAAAGTCGTGGAATTGGCTTATATTTAATCCATGCACAAATCACCTCTTTGGGCGGCAATATAAGTGTAGATAGCAAAATTAATATAGGAACCACTTTTACAATATCATTTAAAAAATAAGTAAATGCTTGACATGGTAATGAATGTTGACGACGATTCAATGGTTCAGATGATCAGTGAAATTATTATGAGTGATGAAAGTTTCTGTGAGTCAATTGTGAAACTGGAAGACGGTAAAAAGGCACTTGAATATTTCGAGCAACAATCAAAGCTACCAATTGAAGAACAAAAAATTCCTGAATTGGTTTTTCTTGATATTAATATGCCAATATTTAACGGTTGGGACTTTTTAACCCAATATGATAAGGATTATAAAAAATTCCATGATCGAACTAAGATCATAGTTCTTACATCGGCTTTAGATCCAGAAACCGAGATGAAAGCTGGTGAACACCCTTTAATATTCAAATATATTACTAAACCTCTCGAGCCTAAACATATAGCTCAGTTGAAAGAAGACCCTCTTTTTAAAACAGTATCTCCATCTTGAAAGATTAAATAGCCAGTTTATTTATCTTTGCAACTATGTTCGAAAAACCTACTCTCCACACAATACTTTCTCCCAAGCTTTTGGAAATTTATGATATCAAAAACAGTATCGTTGTAGTTATTGATGTATTTAGAGCCACTTCAACCATTGCAACAGCTTTATACAATGGCGCTACAAAAGTTATTCCTGTTGCGGAAGTTAACGCTTGTATCGAAATTGGTAAGAGGGTTGGAGGGATTACTGCGGGTGAAAGAGATGGAAAAGTAATTGAGGGCTTAGCACATGGAAACTCACCAGCAGAATATCCACGCTCATTTATTGAAGGCAAAACTTTAGTACTTACAACTACCAATGGAACTAAACTTTTGCATATGGCACTTAATGAAGGTGCCTCAGAAATTGTTACAGGTTCTTTCCCAAACCTCCAGGCAGTTTGTGAGTTTTTGGTGAAAACTAAAAAAAATGTAGTGCTTGGTTGTTCTGCCTGGAAGGATAGAGTAAATATAGAAGATGCTTTGTTTGCGGGAGCCGTGATCAATCAAATAAAATCTGAATTTACAATACATTGCGACAGTAGTTTGATGGCTTCCGAACTCTACACTGCACAACAGCATAAAATGTTTGAATTTATTCGGAAAACCACTCATTGGCATAGGCTTGCAGCTTATGGACTGGAAAAGGATCTGGAATATTGTGTAACCCCTAATCTTGCCAATATTTTACCAATTTATCGGAATGGCGATTTAGTTGTGGTCTAATTAACTAATTAACAAAGATTTCTTCCACAATTTTCTTAATAAGCTTCAAAAAGCAATCTGCTTTCCTTTACTTTTGCAAATTGCCCTATTTGATCGGTTACCAAAATTCTTGGTAGGTGTATATGGCAATGAAAATACTATGGCATTACCTTATTTAGTTAAACATATTTACAATAGCGGGACTGAAGAAGTTATTCGCAGAGGAAAAAAAATTCACGCTCTTGGGAATGTGGAACTATTAGAATATGACGATCTCATGGGAGCCGTTATCTTTCGAGTAAAAGATGACGGATATTCCACTTATTATAAAGTTCATATTACCCAGTTTAAAGACCCAAAAACTTTGTCTCTTCGTTGCACCTGCCCTTATAATCTATCAGAAATTTGCAGACACAAAGCAGGGGCATTATTTCATTTACAAGACCTTCTAGATAAAAATTTATTAGGCGATAAAGAAACTGTGTATGACCAACGACACACAGTGGTTAAAATGAAACAACTTGATCTGAAATTGATCAGACTATTAACTAGAAAAGAAAATTTTGAAGAGGCTGAAAATTATTTAAGAAGTACTCGTGCTACTATCCAAGAAGCAAAAGACGAAAGAGTATTGGCTTCATTAGATTTTGAAAATGAAAATTTTAAAGTTCTGATTCAAAAAAATGAAGAAAGAAATTTTGATACAAGTTGCAATTGTCAAAGCGATACAGAACATCCCCTTTGCATGCACAAAAGTGTTGTATTATTACAATTACTTCAAAATTATGGTACTAACTATTTTGATAGCATTCGCAATTGGGATAAGGAAAAAAATAAGCTCCTTGCACTTTATGGGTACACACTAACAGATGATTTAAAGGGGAAATTTGAATTTACCTATACTGATAATAAACCCTTTTTGAGGGTATTAGATACAAGTATTAAAAGAGTTACTTCAAATTCAGGAGCAGAATTAAGGCCAAGACCCTTAGAACCTGCCATCAATCAGTTCGATTTCAAAACAGATACAGAACAAAATACAATTCTTAAATTAGGTGTTGTAATTACCTGTAATGAATTAGGTTACCCATATATATCGTTAGAAGCTATTCAAGGTGAAGTAGATGAAACCGGGACTAAATATGTTTCAAAAACTTCAAAGATTGACTTAACCAAATTTGTAAATACAGAAGTATTCAGCGAAGACGACAAAATGCTCTTGCAACAACTGCGAAAGCTAATGTCGGGCGAAGTGAATCGTTACTTAAATCGCAATTCTCCATTTAGTGGTATTTGGGAAAATATTATTCAGCAACATAATGATGAGTTACCTGAAGAAACAAGACATTTGATAAACGAATACTTGCATCCAAAAATCAGGAAATTGTTTTTGGAACTTACAGGAAGCAGTTTTATTTTTTATCTGCCAGCAAAAAAAATATTTACAACTCAAAATTTATTACTAGCAGAATTTAGTGAAAAATTTATAAGCCCTGAATTTGAAGTAAGTTATGCTAATGGCTTTTATTCAATCGATTGTAGAGTTAAACTTCCTCTAGCGGATTTGAACATTTCCGAAAATGAAACTGAATCAGCATTACTCTTTCAATACCATAATCAGTTTTATACCTGGCAGAAACCTGAAGACATTATGCAGGTGGAAAAATATTTACCCACTGGCAAAATAGCAATCCCTGCTGAAGCATGGAATACTGAATTACTGAGCTATGTAATGCCTCTTTCAAAAGAGTATTATGTGCATTTTACTAATGTTCAGAAAGAAGAAATTAAAGATATAAAACCAGACTGGAAAATTCAGTTAAAAGAAAAAGGTGACTATTTACTTTTTCAACCAATCTTTATTTATAAAGGTTATGAAGTAAGGCCCACAGATAAGGAAAAAATAATTCTACCTGTAGAAGATAAGATTTTAATTATCCAGAGAAACCTTGAGATGGAGAAAGAAATGATGCTTCGGATTGAATCATTACACTCGCAATTCATTCATCCAACAGACAGTAATTCTCTGGCATTAAAAGGGTCTGATGTATTAAAAAATAATTGGTTTTTCCTTTTTATTGACGCAACCAAAGAAATGAATATTCCAGTACTTGGTTTTGAAGCATTGAAAAACTTCCGATTCAATACTGCAAAACCTTCTACTCAAATTTTTATCAGTAGTAATACAGATTGGTTCGATGCTAAAATTCAAATCAATTTTGGCGAGCAAAAAGTAACAGTTGAAGATGTTAAAAAAGCACTTACCAATAAACAACAGTTTGTTCAATTAGGCGATGGCACCCTTGGAATACTACCAGAAGAATGGATAAAAAAATATGCGCTTCTTTTCAGAGTAGGTGATGGAAAACAAGGAAGTATTAAATTAAGTAAATATCACTTTAGTGTAATTGAGGAACTTTACTTACAACGAGGTGAAGAAGAACTTTTCTTTCAACTAGAAGAAAAGTATGAACGATTAAAAGAAAATCACACAATTAAAACTATTCCTGCACCAGAGCATCTTAGAGCTATATTACGACCTTATCAGGAAAGCGGTTTTCAATGGCTTAACTATTTACGAGAAGTACAATGGGGTGGAATTTTAGCAGATGATATGGGTCTTGGTAAAACTATACAAGCACTCAGTTTCTTACATTATTTGAAAAAAGAAAACGGAAGTCTAAAAGCCCTAGTGGTATGCCCTACCACCTTAATGTATAACTGGCAAAATGAAATCAAAAAATTTACACCTGAACTAAGTTTCTACATGCATCATGGCGGAACAAGATCTAAAGGTATGCTTAGCGATACAAATATTGATATAATAATCACAACATACGGTACACTAAGAAGCGATATCAAACAGTTTGTGGAAGTAAATTTTGATTATGTAATACTTGATGAAAGTCAGGCCATAAAAAACCCATCAAGTAAAGTAACTAAAGCAGCTGGATTATTAAGAGCAAAAAATCGATTATGTCTGAGTGGTACTCCTCTTCAAAATAACACATTCGATATTTATGCGCAAATGAATTTCTTAAACCCAGGCATGCTGGGATCAATGGAATTTTTCAAACACGAATTCTCGATGCCAATCGATAAATTCGGGGAAAAAGAACAAAAAGAACACTTAAGAAAAATCCTATACCCATTTATCTTAAGAAGAACCAAAGAGCAAGTAGCAAAAGATCTACCTGAAAAACAAGAGATGGTTTTATTCTGTGAAATGGGAGATGAACAACGCAAAATTTATGATGCTTATAGAAACGACTATCGAGATAAAATTTTAGGAGTTGTTGAAAATCAAGGGATACAGAAATCGCAATTAACAATACTTCAAGGATTGATGAAGCTTCGTCAAATTTGCGACAGTCCGGCTATTGTAAAAGAGGCAGAACGCTTTCCAAATGTTTCTGTTAAATTAGAAGAAATCGGAAGAGAGATTACAGAAAACATCAGTAACCACAAAGCTTTGATATTCTCCCAGTTTTTAGGTATGCTTTCCCTCATCAAAGATAAAATGAAAGAACTGGAAGTTGACTTTGAATACTTCGATGGAAGTAGCACCATCAATGAAAGAGAAGCTGCTATTCAGCGATTCCAAAACGATGATTCATGCCGAGTATTTCTCATCTCATTAAAAGCGGGAGGAGTAGGTCTAAATTTAACTGCAGCTGATTATGTTTATATAGTTGACCCTTGGTGGAACCCTGCAGTAGAACAACAAGCCATAGACAGGACACATAGAATTGGACAAACAAAAAACATATTCGCGTATCGCATGATATGCAAGGATACTGTAGAAGATAAAATTTTGAAACTGCAAGAGCGCAAACGTAATCTTGCTAAAGATTTAATTACAGATGATGAAGGTTTTGTAAAAACACTTACAAAAGAAGATGTAGAGTATTTATTTAGTTAATGATATACATAAAAAAGCCGCTCCATCTGATTATTCGGATAAGGAGCGGCTTTTGAATTTAGATAGCTTTATTTTTTATACTCCACATTTGCAAAGATTTTATCCGCATCTTTCAAAAAAGAATCTTTACATTCTGTTGAACAAAATCCCAGTACTTTATTTTTAAAATGCAAGGTGTCAGATACTCCTGCAGTAACAGGCATTCCGCATGAAGGATCTTTTTTGTTGTCAACTAATGCCTGATCGTAATATTTAGTTGAATCAGCTGGCATGATAGCAGTAGCAGCCGGTGCAGCTGCGGGTGATTTTTCTGTATTTGTATTTGTATTACATGCCGCCAGAAATGTAATCCCGATCAATAAAAATTTGAAGTTGTTTGCCATAATCTATAATTTTTAGATAGAATTGAAGCCAAAAATAACAAAAAACCAAACCACTCGAACTATTTAAAACTGCTCATTTTACCACCCATCCTTTTTACATATTATAAAGTTTATTACCCTGCCTATACTTTACAAGAGTTCACCGATTTAATTTAATTCCTTCGATAATGTAAAACTAGCTTGCATTAGATTTTGCACAATGAGTTCATTTGAACTCGTTTATGCTTTTATTCCTTAACAAAATGACAATACCAAAATTTTGCATCGTTTTATTTCTTACAGCCCTTTCTAGTAAAGCTATATCACAAACAACCGGCTCAATAAAAGGTAAATTAATAGACTCAATATCAAAACAAACTTTGAAAGACGCAACAGTTACTATAATTGATGCAAAAGATTCTACAGTTGAAATATTTGGACTTGCAAAAACAGATGGTTTTTTTGAATTAAAGAATTTAGCTATTAAACCTTTGATTCTTCAAATTAGTTTTCAAAGTTACGAACCTTATCGAAAAACTATTTATCTAACTAAATCAAACCCAGATATAAATATTGGTACTATTTATTTACAACCTAAATCACATGATTTAGGAAATGTAACTGTTACTCAATCTCCGATTATAATAAAAAAAGATACCATAGAATTTAATGCATCTAGTTTTAAAACAAAGCCAAACGCAGTAGCAGAAGATTTATTAAAAAAGTTACCTGGTATTGATGTTGATAAAGATGGAGGTATTAAAGCACAGGGCGAAACTGTACAAAGAATTTTAGTGGATGGTAAAAGATTCTTTGGAGACGATCCAAAATTGGCAACCAAAAATCTACCGCCAGATGTGATTGATAAAATCCAAGTATATGATGCACTAAGTGATCAAAGTACATTTACCGGATTCGATGATGGCAATAGAGTAAAAACCATTAATATTACTACAAGAAAAGATAAACGCAAGGGTTTCTTTGGCAAAATTTCAGTTGGAGGTGGCAGCACAGGAGACGAAGGTGTATATGACAATAGTCTAAATTTAAGCAAATACGATGGCGATCGTCAAATAACCTTAATTGGACAAGGCAATAATGTAAACAAACAAAACTTTACAGGTCAGAATTTGTTTGGAGGTGGTGGAAATAGAGGGGGTGCAAGCTTAAACACAGGAGCAACAAATAGCAGTAGCGGCATTATCAATACTTGGGCTGGCGGTTTAAATTATCGAGACAATTGGGGAAAAAAAACTCAGGCTTCAGGAAGTTATTTTTACAACGACCAAAATACCTATACCAATCAAAAAAACTTTACACAAACGTTGGTCAGTGGAAATCCAGATTCCTCAAATTTGAGCAACAATATTATTGCGGGAATTAATCGCAATCAGAATAATCGAATAAATTTTAATATTGAAACTCAGTTTGATAGTAGTAATAGTATAATACTACGACCTAATATAAATTTTCAACATACCGAAAATGATAACAACACACAAACTGCAAGTACAAAAGGAAAAGTAAATCTTAATAATTCAGCAGCACAGAGTAATACTATCAATAATGGTTATAATGGATCTTTGGATGCAACATTCCGCCACAAATTTGCGAAGAAAGGGCGTACCTATTCAATAGGATTTGTATTTGGGGGTTCTACTAATGATGGGAAAGGAACTAACAATTCAATCAATCAATATTTTACACTGAACAGAATAGATACTATTAATCAAATTAATAATAGCAATGCTAATGGAAAAAATGTAAGTACCACTTTTTCTTATACTGAGCCGATTGGTAAAGGCCAATTAATAGAACTAAATTATAATTATTCATTTAGCGACAATACGAATGGAAAACACACTTATGGTTTAAATAAAACAAATAATCAGTATGATTTATTAGTTCCGAATTTAAGTAACACATTTGAAAATATTTATAATGCAAATAGGGCAACATTAAGTTACCGTTTACAAAAGAAATTGATGAATTTCAGTATTGGTTCTGGAATGCAGGTGGGCGATTTAAATAGTAATAATGTAACAAAGGATAGTGCCATCAAACAACATTATATCAACTTCTACCCAACTGCAACCTTCCGTTACGATTTTACAAAAACAAAGAACCTTCGATTTAATTACTCCGGACGAACTTCACAACCTAGTGCTTCACAATTACAACCTGTTACAGACAATACAAATCCATTAAATATTGTTGAAGGAAATCCAACACTTAAGCAACAGTTCACTCATAATTTGCGGATATTGTATTCATCTTTCGATGTGGTTACTCAACATGTTTTCTTCGCCACTATAAACGCTAGTGCTATTCAAAACGATATCCAAAATTCCGTGATCGTTTTACCTAGTGGCGCGCAAATTACTCAGCCTGTTAATTTAAATGGAACATACAGCGCTTCCGGATATTTCAATTACGGTTTTCCATTTAAGAAACCCAAAAGTAACATGAGTTTTACTGGTAACCTTTCCTACAATCAAAGTCAAGGACTCATAAATCTTAAAAGCAACTATACAAAAAATTCTACAGCCGGGGGCATGATTAAATGGACAACGAATTTGAAAGATAATTTCGATATGAATTTCTCGTCAAATTCAACATTTAACTTTGCTAGGTATACTTTACAACCCAAACAAAATGCAGATTATTTTAATCAAACTTTTATAACTGAAGCAACTTATTATACAAAGAGTGGATGGATATTAGCTTCAGATTTTAATTATATTATTAATACAGGACAGAGTGCTGGCTATAACACTAATATCCCTTTGTTGAATGCCAGTCTTTCAAAACAATTATTTAAGAAAAAAGAGGGTGAAATCAAATTCTATATTTTCGATCTCTTAAATCAAAACGTAAGTATTCGTAGAACTGTTTCTGGAAATACGATTCAAGATATTCAGACAGAAGTATTGAAAAGATACTTTATGATCAGCTTCACTTACAATCTTAGAAAATTTGGTGCTCCAGGTCAAATGCAAAGAGGAAATAACCCGATGAATAATATGATGCGTATGGGTGGCGACAGAGGCCCCGGCGAAATGCGCAGCTTCAAAGGCGATCGAGGAGAATAGTTTGTTTTATTGTTGTTATGTAGCCGTTCTATTAATTTAGGGCGGCTTTTTTGCTAACAGACGTTAGGGTTAAAAATCAAAAATTTACAAATATTTAAAGCAAATTCTATTAAATTTTTATACTTTTGAGCTCTCATAGAAAAATCAGTTAACATTGAAGCAGTTTTTTACAACTATAAACCCTTTGCAATTGTCTGCATCTTTACCGATGCTTTCAACGAAGGCTGCTTCCAATTTTTTACCGCGACCTCGACGCGGTTTCTGATAGGACGAGCAACTGGCACTTGCCCCTATCAGTGGAAAATCCCCAATACATAATCTACACTATACGTGTTTTCTGTTTACACTTATAATATTTACAAAGTTGGAAACTAAGGAAATCATTGTCAAGGTAGCTACTCACCTTGATACACATTTTGCACAACGCATTACTGATGAAATGGAATCATCCGCCAAAGCTAGAGGCACGGGTATCGCTAAAAGATCACCTGAATACGTGGCTGCAAAAATGCTAGACGGAAAAGCTGTCATTGCCGTTACCCGATTAGGGCAATGGGTTGGGTTTTGCTATATTGAGGCATGGGGGCATGGTAAGTTTGTAGCTAATAGCGGCTTAATTGTATCACCAGAATTTCGTAAAAGTGGTGTTGCAAAAACAATTAAGAAAAAAATCTTTGATCTCTCTAGGGTATTATACCCGGATTCGAAAATATTTGGATTAACTACAGGACTTGCTGTCATGAAAATTAATAGCGACTTGGGATATGAACCAGTAACCTATAGCGAATTAACCGATGATGAAGAATTCTGGGCAGGATGTAAAAGTTGTGTCAACTATGATATCCTTATGAGTAAGGAAAGAAAGAATTGTATGTGTACTGCAATGTTATATGATCCAGCCGATCATTTTAAACCAGAAGAAACTGCAGAAGAGTTCAAACAGAATTCTAAACTATACGAACGTTTTATGAAAATAAAACAAAGTAAACTTTTGAACATATTCAAAAAGAAAGAAGTAGGAAATGGAGGCGGAGGAGGTATCAAACAAAAATCGTTTTTCCGCAATTTTTTTACTTTTTAATTTATACTATTTAATTTTTTTAATCATGAGTGAAGTAAAGAAAGTTGTTTTAGGTTTTAGTGGAGGATTAGACACTACCTATTGCGTTAAATATCTTAGCGAAGACAAAGGATATGAAGTTCATTCTATCATAGTAAATACTGGTGGTTTTACAGATGAAGAACTTAAACATATCGAGCAACATGCTTATAGCCTGGGTGTAAAAACTCATACTACAGTTAATGCTGTGAAATCTTATTACGATAGTATCATCAAATTTTTAATTTTTGGTAATGTTTTAAAAAACAACACCTACCCTTTAAGTGTTAGTGCAGAAAGATTAAGTCAGGCTTTGCATATTGCAGAACACGCTAAAAAATTAAACGCTGATGCTGTTGCACATGGCAGTACTGGTGCAGGAAATGACCAAGTACGTTTTGATATGATTTTTCATATCATGATACCAGGCGTTGAGATCATAACCCCCATACGTGATTTAAAGTTGAGCAGAGAAGCGGAAATTATTTACCTCAAAGGAAAAGGTGTAATTATTAATTTCGAAAAATCAATGTATTCTATCAATAAAGGATTGTGGGGTACCAGTGTTGGTGGAAAAGAAACATTGAATTCGAAAGGAATTCTACCTGAAGAGGCATGGCCAACTCAGGTTACCGCTACAGAAAGCAGAGAAATAAAATTGCATTTCGAAAAAGGAGAACTTAAAGCTATTGACGACCATAACTTCCCAGATCCAACTAAAGCTATTCTATATTTACAAAGCATTGCTGGAACTTACGGCATCGGTAGAGACATTCACGTTGGAGACACTATTATTGGAATTAAAGGACGTGTTGGATTTGAAGCAGCCGCACCAATGGTTATTTTAAAAGCACACCATGCATTGGAGAAGCATGTATTAACAAAGTGGCAATTGGGATGGAAAGATCAATTAGCACAGTTCTACGGCAACTGGCTTCATGAAGGACAAATACTTGACCCCGTGATGCGCGATATTGAAGCATTTCTAACACATAGTCAGGAAAACGTTACCGGAGATGTATTTGTTCAATTATTACCTTACCGTTTCCATATAATTGGAATAGAATCTGCATTTGATTTAATGAATAGTAAATTCGGAAAGTATGGTGAAATGAATTCCGGATTTACAGGAGAAGACGTAAGAGGCTTTAGTAAAATATTTGGTAACCAAATTTCTATCTGGCATAAAGTGAATCAAAGTTCTTAACAACCAGACAAATTATTGATCATGGCAAAAATGGCGAATCCAAATAAGAAGATTCAAGTAGGCATTGTTGGAGGTGCGGGTTATACCGGGGGTGAATTAATTCGCCTACTAATTAATCATCCCAATGTGGAGATTCGCTTTGTGCATAGTAAAAGTAATACTGGCAATCCACTCTATAAAGTTCACAACGACCTTATCGGTGAAACAAAATTAGTTTTTGCCGAACATCTTGAACAAGATATTGACGTCTTATTTCTTTGTGTAGGTCATGGAGATGCCAGGAAATTTTTAGCCGAAAATAGTGTCGCTTCTCAAATAAAAATTATCGATTTGTCGCAAGACTTTCGATTAAATGACCATAACATTCATTCAGATCGAGCTTTTGTTTACGGTTTACCGGAACTTAATAAGAAAGCAATTAGTATTGCACATAATATTGCTAATCCAGGTTGTTTTGCAACAGCTATTCAATTAGGGTTAATACCACTTGCTTCTGCACACATTCTTGAAGAGGTTTATACAACAGGGATCACTGGATCTACAGGTGCCGGACAAAGCCTAACTAACACCTCACACTTTAGTTGGAGGTCAAATAATATCTCTGCCTATAAAACACTTCAACACCAACACCTAAAAGAAATTGGTGAGTCACTACAGCAGGCATCTGGAAATAATTTAAATACAAAAGACTTAATTCACTTTGTTCCTTGGAGAGGTGACTTTACAAGAGGCATTTATTGCACAAGTGTTACAAAATCTAAACTAAGTTTAGAGGAAGTAAAAAAGATATACCTTGATTTTTATGGAGATACTGCATTTACACATGTTAGTGATTCAATGATTGATTTAAAACAAGTTATAAATACCAATAAGTGTTTAATACATATAGAAAAACAGGGCGATAAAATTGCCATTCACTCTGCGATTGATAATTTGCTTAAAGGCGCGTCTGGACAAGCAGTTCAGAATATGAATATACTTTTTGGTTTAAATGAAGTTTCGGGGCTACGACTTAAGGCAAACTATTTTTAATAGAAATATAGTTTGCCCTAACACTAAACTTAAACTGAATTTAAATCTTTAAAAAAAAATGTATGAAACTTTTCGACGTTTACCCAATAAACAATATCACTATTACAAAAGCTTTAGGCTCTTATGTGTGGGATAACCAAGGTCAAGAATATCTGGACCTTTATGGAGGCCACGCAGTTATTTCAATTGGCCACACGCATCCTCATTATGTAAAACGTTTAACTGATCAATTAAACAAACTAGGATTTTATTCCAATTCAATTAAAATACCGATACAAGAAGAACTAGCAAGTAAATTAGGAGATCTTAGTGGTAAGGAAGACTATCAACTTTTTCTATGTAATAGTGGAGCAGAAGCGAATGAGAATGCGCTTAAAGCTGCTTCATTTTATAATGGACGCAAAAAAATTGTATCATTCACAAAAGCCTTTCATGGCAGAACTTCTCTTGCGGTTGCTGCTACTGATAATCCAAATATTGTAGCACCTGTAAATCAAACCGATAATGTGGTATTTCTTCCTTTCAATAACATGGAAGCGCTGAGAGCATATTTCGATGTAAACGGAAATGATGTGTCTTCAGTAATTATTGAAGGGATTCAAGGAGTTGGAGGAATTAATGTAGCATCTATCGAATTCTTGCAAACAATCCGAAAGCTATGCGATCAATACAATGCAGTTTTTATTGCTGATAGTGTGCAGTGTGGATATGGTAGAACTGGAAAGTTTTACGCACACGATCATAGTGGTATAGATGCAGATATCTACTCAATGGCGAAAGGCATGGGAAATGGATTTCCTGTTGCAGGGATTTCAATCTCACCAAAAATTCAATCAAAACATTATATGTTAGGTACCACATTTGGTGGAAATCATTTGGCATGCGCCGCTGCTTTGGCAGTTTTGGAAATCATGGAACAAGATGCTTTAATGGCTAACGCAACCAAAATAGGTGATTATTTATTCAATGAATTAAAGGGATTACCTAATATCAATGAAATTCGTGGAAAGGGTTTGATGATAGGTATTGACCTTCCAGAAGATAAAAAAGAAGTAAAGAAAAACTTGCTATTCAAACACCATATTTTTACTGGGGAAGCAAAGCCTAATGTAATTCGTTTATTGCCTGCACTAAACATTACTCAAAAAGAAGCCGACATTTTTCTAGAAGCATTAGCCATCGAATTAAAATAAAACAATCCCATCAACAGAACTGCTTATGAACAATTTTATTTCTGTAAATGATGTTACTGATATCAATGCACTGGTAAAAAAAGCATTGGCATATAAAGCGAATCCTTTTAAGGATCGTCATTTAGGTGACGATAAAAGGATTGGTCTACTTTTTTTAAACCCTAGTCTGCGAACAAGGTTAAGTACTCAGGTTGCTGCAAAAAATCTCGGCATGGAAGCCATTGTTTTTAATGTTGATAAAGAAGGTTGGTCGCTTGAATTTGAAGAAGGTGCCATCATGAGCGGTAATACTGCAGAACACGTAAAAGATGCAGCCCCTATTTTGGGTAACTACTTCGACATACTTTGTATAAGAACTTTTCCTGGTCTCAAAAATAGAGAAGATGATTATAGTGAAATGTATATCAATCAATTTATAAAATATGCAGGAGTTCCGGTAATAAGTTTAGAAAGTGCCACTTTACATCCTCTTCAATCGTTTACTGATATAATAACTATTCAGGAAAGTTGGATTAAAACTGCATTTACTAGAAAGCCAAAAATTGTGTTGTCGTGGGCACCACATATTAAACCTCTACCACAATGTGTTTCTAACTCATTTTCACAATGGGTGAATGCCTGGGGTGAAGCCGAATTCATTATTACACATCCTGATGGATATCAATTAGCCGAACAGTTCACAAATGGAGCAACAATTACTAATAACCAAGATGATGCTTTGGAAGGTGCCGATTTTGTATATGTAAAAAATTGGAGTACATATACCGACTATGGCAAAGTATATGTGAATGATCCAAAGTGGATGCTTACAAATGAAAAGTTGAAGAAATCTAACCAAGCAAAGGTAATGCACTGCTTACCTGTAAGAAGAAATGTGGAGTTAAGCGATGAAATTTTAGACGGTCCCCATAGCTTAGTTACTCAAGAAGCTGGTAACCGTGTTTGGGCGGCACAAGCAGTAATCGCAGAGATTTTAGAGCACATTAAAAAATAGTTTACAATAAATTATAATGGCAAATCAACAACAAATAAATAATTCAATTGCAGCATTAAATAAAGCTGATAAAGAAGTATTATTTGTTATTAAAATTGGGGGTAATATTATTGACGATGCTATCAAACTTGAAAAATTCTTAGCGCATTTTACTGAAATTAAAGGAAAAAAAATATTAGTTCACGGTGGTGGCAAATTAGCTACACAA
This sequence comes from uncultured Bacteroidota bacterium, assembly GCA_903825065.1. GTDB lineage: Bacteria > Bacteroidota > Bacteroidia > Chitinophagales > Chitinophagaceae > Sediminibacterium. The sequence continues at coordinate 3,483 of CAIJZG010000181.1, read as the reverse complement.
TTGGCAAAGGATTTAGGTATTGAACAACAATTGGTGGATGGCAGACGCATCACTGATGCTGCTACTCTAAAAATAGTCACCATGGTTTACGCAGGATTTATTAATAAAAATATTGTTGCTCAATTGCAATCAAATGGCACTAATGCAATAGGCTTTACTGGTGCAGATGCAAATTTAATTAAAGCCCATAAACGCTTGAATAGCGGACCAAATGGAATTGATTACGGATTTGTTGGAGACATTGATGAAGTAAATACCGCTGCTATTGAACCATTAATTGCACAAAATATAGCGATAGTTATTGCACCAATTACTCATGATGGTAAGGGCCAATTGCTCAATACCAATGCAGATACCATTGCTCAATCAATTGCCACAGCATTGGGAACTAAATACGAAGTATCATTATTATATTGCTTTGAAAAAAATGGAGTGTTACTTGATGCAAATAATGATGATAGTGTTATCTCAAAAATTAATCTATCCGATTTTAAAAAGCTAAAAGATGAAAATATAATTTTTGCAGGTATGATACCGAAACTCGAAAATGCATTTGCTGCTTTGGAAAAAGGAGTTGAAAAGGTAATTATTGGTAAAGCAGAATCTATTTTAGATTTAGTGATTGCTAAAACAGGTACAACCATACAAAAGAGTTAGATCTTATCAGCAAAACTGAAGTAGATCAAAATGAATTATAAAATGACAAACAGTAATACTATATCAAGTCTTACAGAAAGCGCGATCAATCTATTAAAAAGCTTGATCGCTACTCCTTCTTTTAGCAAAGAAGAGGATAATACTGCCGACTTAATCGAGAATTTTTTACAATCAAACGGAGTTAGTGCTCATCGATACCTGAATAATGTATGGGCGAAAAATAAGTTTTACGATGCTTCAAAGCCTACTTTACTACTAAACTCTCACCACGATACTGTTAAACCTAATAAGGCTTATACCCTTAATCCATTTGAGCCGATTTTTAAAGATGATAAATTATACGGATTAGGCAGCAACGATGCAGGAGGTTGCTTAGTTTCCTTGATCGCTGTTTTTTTATATTTCTATCATCAAGAAAATCTAACATACAATCTTATTCTCGCCGCAACTGCCGAGGAAGAAATCTCAGGACATAATGGAGTAGAAATTTTATTAACCAGGATGCCAAAAATTGATTGTGGCATAGTTGGAGAGCCTACTCTTTTAAATATGGCCGTTGCCGAGAAAGGCTTACTGGTACTAGATTGTACAGCACATGGCAAACCAGGGCATGCTGCAAGAGAAGAAGGAGATAATGCTATTTATAAAGCAGTAAAAGATATTCAATGGTTCATAGATTATCGCTTCGATAGAATATCTGACTTACTTGGGCCTATGAAAATGAGTGTTACTATTATTAATGCAGGTTCTCAACATAATGTGGTTCCGCACGAATGTAAATTCACTACTGATGTTCGTGTTAATGAACTCTATACTTTTGAAGAAGTATTGGAAACCATTAAAGCCAATACAACTTGCGACGTACAACCAAGAAGTAGTAGATTAAGATCAACAGCTATTGCATTGGATCATCCATTAGTAAAAGCAGGTATTCATTTAGGACGTTCCTATTATGGATCTCCTACTACTTCCGATAAAGCTTTAATGCCCTTCCCAACATTAAAATTTGGTCCTGGAGATTCTGCAAGGAGTCATTCTGCGGATGAATTTATTTGGGTACACGAAATTGGTGATGGAATTCAAATGTATGCCGACCTATTAAATCAAGTAATTCTTTAAAATAGCTTATGAAACTCTGGCAAAAAAACACAACCGTATCATCAGCAGTAGAAAAATTTACGGTAGGTAAGGATAAAGAATTCGATCTAATGCTTGCGCCATTTGATGTACTTGGAAATATTGCTCATGCCAAGATGTTAGCAAGTGTTGGTTTACTTACAGCCGATGAAGCTGCAGCCTTGGTTATTGAACTACAATCTATCTATACCTTAGCTTTAGCTGGAGATTTAACCATTGCTGATTCTATAGAGGACATTCATTCACAAATTGAATTCTTATTAACTAAAGCCCTAGGCGACACCGGAAAAAAAATTCATAGTGCTAGAAGTAGAAACGATCAAGTGTTGGTTGATATAAAATTATTCTTAAGAAGTGAAATTGAAGAATTGGTAAGTTCTGTTCAGCCTTTTTTCGATTTATTGATTAACCAAAGTGAAAAATATAAAGCGCACTTGCTTCCTGGATATACTCATTTACAATTAGCTATGCCATCTTCTTTTGGTTTGTGGTTTGGTGCCTATGCAGAAAGTTTAGTGGATGATCTTATTACTTTACAAAGCGCTTATCAGGTAGTAAATAAAAATCCATTAGGATCTGCTGCAGGATATGGATCTTCTTTTCCTATTAATAGGACTATGACAACCGAATTATTAGGATTTGCAGACCTCAACTATAATGTTGTTTACGCACAAATGGGTAGAGGTAAAGCTGAAAGAATAACCGCACAAGCTATTGCCAATTTAGCTGAAACGCTTGCCAGACTAAGCATGGATATGTGCCTTTATTTAAATCAAAATTTCGATTTCGTCAATTTCCCGGCAGAACTTACCACCGGTTCCAGTATCATGCCACATAAAAAAAATCCAGATGTATTTGAACTGATACGATCACATTGCAATCGCATTAAGGCATTACCAAACGAGATAAGTATGATGACTACTAATTTGCCATCTGGCTATCATCGTGATTTACAATTATTAAAGGAACACTTGTTTCCGGCTTTTCAAACATTAAAAGATTGTTTGTCCATGGCCCAATTGATGCTTGAAAATATCAATGTCAAAGAAAATATTATGGACAATGAAAAATATAAATACGCTTTTAGTGTAGAAGCTGTAAATGCTTTGGTATTAGAAGGACTCCCATTTAGAGACGCTTATAAAAAAGTTGGTTTGGATATTGAATCGGGTAATTTTGAAGTGAGTAGTTCTGTAAATCATGTTCATGAAGGAACAATTGGCAACCTTTGCAATGATCAAATTCAACAAATGATGCAAACAGTTCTTGCCAAATTTGAATTTGAAAAAGTTCATACAGCCATTCAACAATTAATTAAAGCTTAGTATTTTAACAAAGTCTAATTTAAGCAGCCACATAAATCACCTATTTTAGCAACCTAATAGAAATTAAAGTATGAAAAAAATCATAGTAGCCCTTACAGGTCTCGTATTAACAAGTACAGTTTTTGCACAAACAGTAGCGAAACCTAGCACCACTAAACCGGCTGCTTCAAAAACTGCCATAACAAAACCAGTTCCCGCAAAACCAGCGGTTGTTGCAACAACTTTATTAAAAACAAATCGCGATAGCGCTAGTTATTCTTTAGGGGTTCGTATAGCCCAAAATAATAAAAATCAAGGATTCGACAAATTAGATCCTGCACTTATCGAGAAAGGCATCAAGGATGTATTTAATAATAATGCCCTT
>CAIJZG010000180.1 GCA_903825065.1 uncultured Bacteroidota bacterium | reverse complement strand
TTTTTTATTGAAATAATATTCTGTAACTAATTTAAATGTTTGCTGTTCACCGGTTAATAAATTGCGTAGGGTAAGTTCTGATCCTTCTTCAATTGGATCTTCTGCAGGTTTATTTCCAAAAGGTTTTTTGGGTGTTTGCAAAATGCTCATACCTCTTAATTTTGCATCATATATTTTTAACCGTATACTATCCACCATATGCATTAAACTATCAGAATAAGTAGCCATCGCATTAAGTTTAGCAACAGAATCAAATTCCGTTTTGGGCTTATTATCTGGTGCAGTTTTTTCAGACAGCCAAGCCAACCAATTGCTAGAGTCTTCAGGCAATTTGAAACTTTTAATTTTAGGAACTTTTACAAGGCTATCTGTACGAAGCTCTAAAAATGCCAAGCTGTCTTTAGGCATTTCATCCGTTTTTTTCTTTTTAATCTTTGCCTCCCGGGTTTCTTTGAATGTTGGCTTTAATTTGAAAACCAAGAAACGGCTATCTTCTGTAAATTCAGCGGCATATCCCCTAGCAAATTCCTTTTTATAATTTCCATTCACAGATTGAACAAATAGTTTAGCATCTCCTTCCTGAGGGTTTACAGTAAAAGCAATGTATTTGCCATCATTGCTTAATAAACGTTCGCCAATTGATTGCCAACTATCATAAACTGTATGATCCAAAGGCTTTTTCTGAGCATTTAATAAATTTGCTAACCCAATCAAACAAATTGCAAGAAAGAATTGTTTCATATAAATTCAATTATGCTTTAAATATAAGGCAGCTTGAGTAAAATATTTTGGCTTTTACACAAAAGGAGAAAGAGCCTTAAAATATCAATTTTATATTTGCAAATTCAATTTAATAGGATGAGAATACTTTTATTTGCTTTAATTATGTTAGTATCATTTATTTCTGCAAAAGCTCAGAATACTGGATCTATATCAGGGATTATTGTCAACAAAATAGATCAAAAAGTTGTTTCAGGTGCCACCATAACAATAGGAAATAAAAAAGTTATTTCTGATAGTACCGGTAAATTTAGAATTAATCAGATTCAAACAGGTTCCTATACTTTGCGAATATCGTCTATTGGTTTTTACGATGCCTCTTTATTCAATACCCTAGTGAGTTCAGGAAATGAAAACGGCCTAAATATAGAATTAGAGCCATCCATAAACGAATTACAATCAGTAACAGTAACAAGTGGTGGAAGAAAGACTGCTAAAGTTGCAACCCTTGAAACACCATTAAGTGTTCAAAGGCTTACATCCGAAGAAATCAAAAGAAATCCTGGTGGGAACTTCGATATATCAAGGGTAATACAAAGCCTACCCGGAGTAGGTGGAACTGCAAGTACTGCTGGATTTAGGAATGATATTATTATAAGAGGTGGCGCACCCAATGAAAATGTATATTATTTAGATGGCATTGAAATCCCTGTGATTAATCACTTTGCCACTCAAGGAAGTGCAGGTGGGCCGGCAGGTATTTTGAACGTGAGCTTTATCGAAGATGTTAAACTAAGCACTTCAGCCTTTGATGCAAGATTTGATAACGCATTATCCTCTGTATTTGAATTTAAACAAAAGAAAGGCAATGCTAATCGTGTGCAAGGTAATGTTCGATTAAGTGCAACTGAACTTGCAACTACATTAGAAGGTCCTTTGTCTATTTCGGGCAAAACAACTTTTCTTGCGTCGGCAAGGAGAAGCTATTTACAATTATTATTTAAAGCAATTGATTTACCAATAAGGCCTAACTTTTGGGATTTCCAATATAAGGTTACGCATGAGATCGACAAAAAAACGACACTTAGTTTCATCGGTGTTGGTGCAATTGATGAATTTAGTTTTGCAGCACCCAAAAAAGCTACGCCAGAGAAATTATACATTCTTAATAGCAACCCTTCCATTCAACAATGGAATTATACAATTGGTATAAGTTTAAAAAGATTAATTAATAATGGTTTTTGGAATTTGTCAATCAGTAGAAATGATTTCAGTAATCAGAATGAAAAATATGAGAATAATTTAGGTCCAGTAAAGGGGATACAAACACTTGATGTTAATTCTAAGGAAACAGAAAACAAAATTCGTTTTGATGTAAATAAAAATATCAATGGATGGAAATTTTCTTATGGTGCTGATGCACAAATAGTTCATTATGACAATCAAACTTTTCAAATTCTCAAAGCAGCAGTAACAGATAATGCAGGAAATGTAATCACTCCAGCACAAACTTTCCAATATTATACCAGTATCAATATTAATAAGCTTGGTGTATTTGCTCAAATCGGAAAGCGTTTCTTTGAAAATAGATTAGGCATTAATGCTGGTATTAGATCTGATATAAATTCATTCACTTCCGATGGAGGAAAACCTCTGTCTACCATGAGTCCTAGAATTAGTATATCTTATTTAATTGCAGACAAATGGACTGTGAATGCTTCAATTGGCAATTATTCAAAAATTCCGCCTTATACGATTTTAGGATTTCAAAACAATCAACAGTTCGTAAATAAGGATGTAAAGTATATTACTAGTACACATTATGTGATTGGGTTAGAACATTTAAAAAGTGAATCAACAAGATTAACTTTAGAAGGATTTTACAAACAATATTCGAATGTTCCAATTTCCATTCGCAATGGCATTAGCTTGTCCAATTTAGGCGCAGATGCATCTATCCTGGGTAACGAACCCATCATATCAAATGGCAAAGGAAGGGCTTATGGATTTGAATTTTTTGCGCAACAAAAATTAACGAAACACTTTTTTGGAATATTTAGTTATACTCTATTTAGATCTGAATATACCAATTCAGATGGAAAGTATGCAGCAAGTTCATGGGATAACAAACATCTATTAAGTTTTACAATGGGCTATCAATTTCCAAGAAACTGGGAGTTAGGATTGAAATTTCGTTATCAAGGTGGAGTGCCTAATACACCTTATGATGAATCGTTAAGTCGCGCAAATTATTTAACATTGGGCTCAGGCACATTAGATTACAGCCAGATAAATACCACCCGTTTAAAAAACTTTAATTCCAGTGATATTAGAATAGATAAGAAATGGAATTTCAGAAAAACAACTTTTGATCTTTATTTGGATATTACTAATTGGTATTTAGCGAAAAGCATTGCAGCGCCAATCTATACATTTAAAAGAAACGCCGACAATACTGCTTTCTTAACCACTGATGGACAGAGTATAAAACAAAATGGTAGTAATGCTATCCCTTATTATTTAATAAATTCGGATGCAACGGTAACTCCTACAATTGGATTTATTATTGAATTTTAGTGTTTCTAGTTTTAATAACTCGAAACATTTGCAGAACCACAGAAATAGCAATTAATGTAAAGCCATAGAAAAAACTTATTTGCAATTTTTCTTGCTCATGGAAAATAATAAACGCTAATAAAATTCCATAAACTGGTTCTAGATTAAGACTAAGATTTTGAGTGAAAGCAGAAACTTTTTGCAAAGCTTGTAACATTAAATCCATGGCCCAAACGGTACAAAACCAACTTAAAACCAGTAACCAACCCCATTCAGAACTTGTGGGAAATATATGAGTAGTTGGAAATTTTATTAAATAAAAAGGCATTAATAAAGTTAGTAGCAGAATGCCACCACTCAATTCATATAACATCATAGTCTGAGCTGCAACTTTTGCTACATTTCTTTTATTGAAAACAGAAAAAAGAGCAGCAAAAAAGGCTGATGTGATCCCAATAATTATTCCTGTTCGATACCTTGAATCAAAATGGAAAATTAAAAAAATTCCAAACAAACTTATTAAGCCAAGAAATAGTTCTGTCCAGCTAAAATTTTTAGAAGTCATTAATGGTTCCAGTAATGCAGTAAACATACCAGTTGATGCAAAACAAACCAAACCTATAGACACATTCGAATACTTGATGCTTCCATAAAAAAATACCCAATGTATGGCTATAAGGCCGCCAATCATTAATAATTGTAGTGCTTTTGTCTTACTAATCTTTTGAAGATTTTTACGCCATATTAATAAAAGAAATAAGCTAACTGTCGCAATCACCATTCTGTACCAAACAAGCAA
>CAIJZG010000179.1 GCA_903825065.1 uncultured Bacteroidota bacterium | reverse complement strand
GATAAGGCAGACCCAATAACTTAGCAGTTTTATCAAATGCCTCACCGGCCGCGTCATCAATTGTTTCACCGAGAATTTCTAACTCTAGGGGAGATTTTGCGAGTACAATTTGAGTATGTCCGCCACTTACTGTTAAACATAGAAAAGGAAAAGATGGAGCAGGATCCTGAATCAGATTAGCTAGTACATGCGCTTGCATATGATGAACCGAAATTAAAGGTTTATCAAGCGATAATGCCAATGACTTTGCAAACTGCACTCCCACCAACAAACTACCTATTAAACCAGGTGCTTGCGTAAATGCAAATGCTGAAATTTCTTGCATTCTCTCAGAAGCATTCAATTTTGGAAAAGATTCCTGTAAACATGTTTCAATTACAGGAACTATGTTTTGCATATGAGCCCTGCTTGCCAATTCTGGCACTACTCCTCCGTATTGTTCATGAACTGCTTGTGTAGCAATACTATTAGATAATATTTTTCCATTTACACAGATGCTAGCTGATGTTTCATCACAAGAAGATTCAATGGCTAAAATGGTAATATTTTTTTGGGTATCCACCTGGCGAAGTTAATTGAAACAAATGTTTAGTAATTTATCTTAATACAAAAACGCATTGACCTTCGATTTAACGAAATCAATGCGTATTATCATTTATCAACTATTTTATTTGGTTCTAATTGCAACCACAGGATCCATTTTAGCTGCAATAAATGCTGGAATAATTCCCGAAATAATTCCCAAACCGATGCAGATGCTCATGGCAAGTGTGATAATATTGGGGGATATAAAGATAGGGAATGGCAAAACACTAGTTAATCCTAAAGCTAGTAACCATACAAAAAAAAGACCTAGCAATCCACCTATGATACATAAAAAGGCACTTTCAATTAAAAACTCCGTTAAGATGGTGCCTCTTTTTGCACCGATGGCTTTTTTTAATCCAATTTGACTAGTTCGCTCTCTTACTGTTACGAACATAATATTGGCAACTCCAAAAGCTCCTACAATTAAACTTAATCCGGCAATTGCCCATCCTCCAGCACTTACTTTTCCAAAAAAACCTTTAATCTGTTCACTAAATACGGCAATATCATTACATGTAAAATCATCTTCTTGCGTTGGACTCAATTTTCTAATTTGGCGCATAATTCCAGTTAGTTCTTCTTGTAATGCCTTTGATGGAATATGTTCTTTGCCTTGAACCAATATTTTTGGTTGATTCAAATCTGGATTATACATAGTAGCAAAGTAGCGATACGAAACCATCAAACATTTATCATAGTCAAAGCCCCCACCCATACTTTGCCCTTGCTTTTTAATCACACCAATTACATTCAATCGCTTTCCACCATAAGAAATTTCCTGTCCAACAGCTTTCTCTGGTTTTCCAAATAATTCTTCAGCCACTTGTGTACCTATCATAACTGAAGGTGTGCCATACGTAAACTCTGCATCATTCAGGTATCTGCCATTAGCAATATCAATGGTTTGGATCTTATCAAACTCTTCAGAAACTCCATACATATTTACACCATTCAATGTATTATCTATATAAGATACATTCACTGTTCTTTCAATAAACATAGCAGCAAAGGAATAAAGTTGACTCTTTTCTTTGATGGTTTTTATTTCCTCAATCTTAGGTACAGGACGTTTCACATATTTCCACCAAGGATAATCAGGTCCCCCTCCATATGACCATTTGTCGATATAAATAGTATTCGTTCCAAGTGCTTTAATATCATTTTGAACTTTCTGTTCCAAACTATCCACTGTTGCCAATACTCCGATAATACAAAAGATTCCAATAGTAATGCCAAACAGTGAAAGAAAAGTACGCAGCTTATTCACCCTCAATTCCTGAAGTGCCATTTTGAAGCTAGTCCAAAGAATACTTAATTGTTTTAACATGTTTCAAATGTAAGAATCGAAAAGCTAAAGTTGGCACTAGTTTTATTTGAGCGGTCAAATGGCTGTTCAACTATGCAAAGATAATTGACACAAATATTAAACACTTATTATAAATGAGTGATAGGCATCTGATTTTGTGCAATAAAAAGTTCAGATTAAATAAAAGTTTTAAACCTTGGCATTGATTCATGCGTTATTTTTGCAGCGATTTCTCAAATCTAAATTTGCATTATGACCTGGAAACAAGTCTTCACTTCGTCTGTCGGAAAGAAATTAGTTATGGGTTTTACCGGCATTTTTTTAATTCTGTTTTTGATTATTCACGCTGGATTGAATGCCTGTATTTGGGCTAACGACGGTGGTAAAATGTTTAACGCTGGTGCACATTTCATGGGTGCCAATGTGGTACCTAGAATTCTGGAAATCGGCTTATTTGCTGGACTGATTTTGCACATTATTCAGGGTTTAATGTTAGAGTTTTCTAATCGTAGCAAAAGAGGTATCGCTTATGCCAGCGATTATGGAAACAGGGGTAGTAAATGGTATAGCAGAAGCATGGGAATCTTAGGCACTTTAATTTTACTATTCTTAATCTTACACTTGAGTAACTTCTGGTTCCCTAATAGATCTCACCAAAATTTTGTGCTAGGTGAAGAAATTGACCTTTATGCAACTATGAAAACTACTTTCTCAGAATTATGGGTGGTAATTGTATATGTATTGGGTTGTTTGTCTTTGGGCTATCATTTAGCTCATGGTTTTCAAAGTGCTTTCAAAACAATGGGTGTTCATAATAAAAAATATAATCAGATGCTTACAAGTATCGGTTATGGTTTTTCAGTGATCATTACATTAGCATTTGCAATGATGCCTTTGAGCTTTTATTTAGGCTGGCTTAACTAATAGATTTCAAATAAAAGCATCGAATAATTAATACGATATTCTAATCATAGTAAACTTGGATATATGTTAGACGCGAAAATCCCTTCGGGGTCTTTAGATGATAAATGGACCGATTATAAGGGACATTGTAAACTTGTAAACCCTGCTAACAAACGAAAACTAGAAGTAATTGTGGTGGGTACCGGTTTAGCTGGTGCTTCAGCAGCTGCTTCATTAGGGGAGTTGGGTTATAAAGTAAAGGCTTTCTGTTATCAGGATTCTCCACGTCGTGCGCACAGTATTGCGGCACAAGGTGGTATTAATGCTGCCAAAAACTATCAAAATGATGGTGACAGTGTTTTCCGTTTATTCTATGATACTATTAAAGGTGGTGATTATCGTGCTCGTGAAGCGAACGTTCATCGTTTAGCAGAAGTGAGTGGAAATATCATTGACCAATGCGTCGCTCAAGGAGTTCCCTTCGCTCGTGAATATGGCGGCTTATTAAGTAACCGTTCATTCGGTGGTACGCAAGTTCAAAGAACATTTTATGCTGCTGGCCAAACAGGACAGCAATTATTAATTGGTGCTTACCAAGCTTTAGAAAGACAAGTTGCATTGGGTAATGTAAAAATGTATCCACGTCATGAGATGTTGGAAGTGGTGAAGATTGATGATAAAGCTCGTGGGATCATAGCTAGAAATTTAGTGACAGGTGAATTAGAAAGACATTTTGGTCATGCAGTTTTATTATGTACTGGCGGATATGGGAATGTTTTTTATTTATCAACCAATGCAATGGGCTGTAATGTTACTGCTGCATGGAAAGCACATAAAGATGGGGCCGCATTTGCTAACCCATGTTTCACTCAGATCCACCCCACTTGTATTCCCGTAAGTGGAGATCATCAGTCTAAGTTGACTTTAATGTCCGAATCACTTCGTAACGATGGTCGAATCTGGGTTCCAAAAAAGAAAAACGACGAAAGAAAGGCAATTGATATCCCAGAAGAAGAGAGAGATTATTATTTAGAAAGAAGGTATCCTGCATTTGGGAATTTAGTACCACGTGATGTGGCGTCTCGCGCTGCAAAAGAAAGATGTGATGAAGGTTATGGTGTTGGTACAAGCAAGCAAGCCGTTTACCTTGATTTCGCAGATGCCATAGTTCGTTATGGTAAAATTGAAGCAGGTAAAGAAGGTAATGATCAAATGAGTATCGAAGACATCATTGTTTTGGGTAAAGAAGTTGTGAAGGAAAAATATGGTAACCTATTCGATATGTACGAAAAGATTACTGGCGAAAATCCTTACGAATTCCCTATGCGTATTTATCCAGCGGTGCACTATACCATGGGGGGGTTATGGGTCGACTATGAATTACAGACTACTGTAAAAGGATTGTATTGTTTAGGTGAAGCAAACTTTAGTGATCATGGTGCTAATCGTTTAGGTGCATCTGCATTAATGCAAGGTTTAGCTGATGGATATTTTGTTATCCCTTATACTTTAGGTAATAATTTGGCAGATGATATTTATAGCAAAGCAATTGAAACCACACATCCAGCTTTTGCAGCAGCAGAAAAAGTTGCAAGCGAAAGAATTCAAAAATTAATGAACATTAAGGGTAAACAATCAGTTGAAAGTTTCCATAAGCGTTTAGGTAAAATCATTTGGGATAAATGTGGTATGGCCCGAAATGAAAAAGGATTACAAGAAGCCATTAAAGAAGTTCAAGCTCTGAAAAATGAATTCTGGAGTGATGTACGTATCCCTGGTGAAATCAATGAAATGAACCCTGAGTTGGATAAAGCAAACCGTGTAGCCGATTTTATAGAATTAGGTGAACTAATGTGTATCGATGCTTTAAACAGAAATGAAAGCTGTGGCGGTCACTTCAGAGAAGAATATCAAACAGAAGATGGAGAAGCTTTACGTGATGATGCAAATTATATGTATGTAGCAGCTTGGGAATACAAAGCAGAACATGAATGGACCCTTCACAAGGAACCATTGATCTATGATGTTGTTAAACCATCTCAACGATCTTATAAATAATTATTAAACGGTTGATTCAGTTTTTGAATTTCGAATTTTGACTTAATTAACGACAAACTCTATAGAATGGAACACTACAATATGAATTTAACTGTTAAAGTGTGGAGACAAAAAAACAGTAAGGACAAAGGTGGTTTTGTAAGCTATCAAGTAACGGATATTTCTTCTGAAATGTCGTTCTTAGAAATGATTGATGTTTTAAATGAAAAATTGATAGTCGAAGGTGGAGAGCCCATTGCTTTTGACCATGATTGTAGAGAAGGTATTTGTGGACAGTGCTCTTTGTATATTAATGGCAAACCACATGGCCCATGGATGGCGAACACTACTTGTCAATTGCATATGCGTGCTTTTAAAGATGGCGATACTATTGTAGTTGAACCTTGGAGAGCGGGTGCATTCCCAGTGATTAAAGATTTGATGGTAGATCGTTCTGCGTTTGATCGTATTATTCAGGCCGGCGGCTATATCAGCGTTAATACAGGTAATGCCGTTGATGGAAATTCATTGCCGATCAATAAAGATCATGCAGACGCATCATTTGCTGCTGCCATGTGTATAGGTTGTGGTGCTTGCGTAGCAGCATGTAAAAACAGTTCAGCCATGTTATTCTTGAGTGCAAAAGTTTCACATTTAGTATTATTGCCACAAGGTGAGCCTGAAAGAAAATCAAGGGTGTTGAATATGGTGGCACAAATGGATAAAGAAGGATTTGGTGCATGTACTAATACAGGAGCCTGCGAAGCAACTTGTCCTAAAGAAATTTCTATTAGCAATATTGCCCGCTTAAATAAAGAATATTTATTCTCTAGTTTAACTTCAGATAAATAAAAAGAAATCAGATTTATATAACGCTTCGATTAATTCGGGGCGTTTTTTTTGTTATGTTTAAGAGAGGCTATAAATTATAAAAAAAATGTTACCCCTGGCCTTTAGGCTGGGGATTAAAATGCAGTTCGAAAAACACGGCTTTAATCCTTAAAGTTCCCACTTTCAAATCAAAAAAAGTATTTTAATAAAGAAATCACAACATTAGGGCTGAAGTCTAGGTTTAACATTTCCATACAAACCACACGCTTATCTCTTATCTCTTATCTTTACTCTAGTGTCGAATAATTATTTCCAATTCAAACAATTCAAAATCGAGCAAGTGCATTGTGCCATGAAAGTGTGTACAGATGCTTGTTTGTTTGGAGCTTGGGTTGTTGAATTATTGCAGCAAAAAAAAAATAGCAATCCATTAAGTATCCTTGATATTGGAACTGGAACAGGACTGCTAAGTTTAATGACTGCACAGGAAGTTAATTGTACAATTGATGCTATTGAAATAGAAGCGTCTGCAGCCAAGCAGGCATCGGAAAATATTTCTAATGCATTCTTTTCTTCAAACATAAAAGTTTATGAAGCAGATATTAAAATCTGGGATTCAAAAATAGCATACGACTGTATCATAAGCAATCCCCCTTTTTATGAAAATGATCTAACCTCACCAAATGAAAAGAAAAATCTTGCATTACATAGTGCAACATTGAACTTATCTGACTTAGCAACCATCATTGATCAAAAACTTAAACAGGACGGAATCTCAGCGATACTTCTGCCCTACCATCGAAAAGAAGAAATGATTCAATTAGCATTGAATAGAAAACTCTATCTGAATGTGAATGCTAATATCAAACAAAGTTCAAAACATACTTACTTTAGAACTTTTTTAGTTTTTTCTAGATATAAACAAACCCTATTAACTGAAGAAATCATCATTCAGGATAACAAGGATTATTCAGATAGATTTATAGACCTTTTAAAGAAATTCTATATGACATTATAATGTTTCGATTGGATGCTTTTATGGCACACGGATTACGCTGATAAAGCGGATTTACGCAGATCCACTTTTTACTTTTCCAGCCCCCATTCCCTTCCTTTCAGAATTGCGGGGACTCCTTCACTGATCCATTTAGCAGGCTTCTCTCCTTTTAATAAATAATCGAAGAATTGTTGTTCGCGGATTTGAATGTCTTTCCGATTTCTTCTTTCAACCAAGTTATGAGCTTCATTATTATAATTTAACATCCATACTTTTTTACCTAGCCTGCGCATGCCTGTAAACATTTCAATCCCCTGATACCAAGGTACCGCATCATCTGCATCATTTGCCATAATTACTAATGGTGTTGTTACTTTTGGCAAAGAGAATAATGCTGAATTTTGTAAATATAAATTAGGCTTTTCCCAAAGTGTTGCTCCAATCCTACTCTGTGTTTTTTCGTATTGAAACTGTCTGTTCATACCACTACCCCAGCGAATACCACCATACGCGCTTGTCATGTTTGCAACTGGTGCACCTGCCCAAGCTGCAGCATATAAATTTGTTTTCGTAATCAGATATACAATTTGATAACCGCCCCAACTCTGACCTTGTAATCCAAGTTTAGTACTATCTACATATCCTTGTTTTACTACAGCTCTTGTACCGCTTACTATGTAATCGTATGCGCCTTGACCAGGGAACCCGGTTTTATACCAGATATCAGGAACGAAAACCACATAACCCCTACTCACAAAAAATGGGATATTTAATCTAGAAGGTGTGGGAGAAGGAGCATTATAGTTATACAAAGTATTATTGTTTCTTTCATAGAAATATACAATCATGGGATATTTCTTCTTAGCATCGAAGTCTTCCGGTTTATAAATAATTCCTTCGGCATCTTTCCCAGTATATGCTTTCCATTTAAACAATTCAGCCGTACCCCAATTATAATCATGTTGTTGTGGATTGGGTTCAAATAAAATAGTGCCAGGTAATATTTTGGAATCAGTAAAATTGTTCGGAGAAATATCTGCCACTCTGATATCGGCTGCATGTTGATAATTCTCAGTTGCATAGCTGAATACATTTGACTCTTTTGCTTTTATCGATGCAGTGATTCTAGCAGTATACGTAACAGAAGGCACAAATACGTTGCCTAAGCTATGCCAAACCAATCCAGTTGTTTTATCAATATTATTGTATGAACTGAACAATAATTGTTGTCCTTTGATATAAAATTTAATTTCTTTATCTAAAACAATATTTCGATAAGTAATCTTATTTTTCCTTCCAAGACCTCCAGTGATACAGATGGAAGATTTGATGCCAAGAGGATCAACCTGCCAGATGTCAAATTCATCATAAATAAAAATAGCTTCGTCGTTTTCTAACCATCCTAAAATTCCATAAGCATTAGGATCATCAGGCATATCATTTTCCACATCGAATAGTGGAAATTTAATGTCTTTCGCAATTCCTACAGTTTGCTTTGTATCGGCATTATAAGCACTATACTTTCTTTTTTTATCGTCATACGATACCAGATATTTACCAGTATACGAGGGAAAAACATTTCCTTTAAAATCAGATTGTATTAAACTCTTTTGTCCATTTTGTGCATTCAATAAATAAAGATCGCTTTCCATAAAACCCTGCCATTGCAAAGCAACCCTTTTGCCTTTATCGGCAACTGCATAAGCTACAGATCCATCCCCTTCCTTAGTTAAATAAAAGGCGCGATAATCGGGACTTCCCAATTGAACAATTTTATTTTTTTCAAAATCAAATCTTGCAATATGACTTTTTTTCAAATCCGATTCTAAATTTTTTAATTGCATTGGTTGCAAATAGTCGTCGTTGTAATGCCATACATCTACAGATACTCTTTCAAATTCAGGAAGGCTGGTATCTTTTGCAGGAATAATTGGGGCTGTTCCAAAAAACAGCTCTTTCCCTTTTTTACTAAAAAGTATATTGGGGTTATCACTTACAGAAAAACCTGTTGGCATTCCAGCACTCGTTTTATCTGCTAATAGTTTGGCACTATCTGCACCGTCTTTAAAATAATATAGTTTATAAAATTTCACCAGCGACTTAGTGCTGCTATCTCTTTCTGCCACAAATGCCAATTGTGATCCTGATTCATTTAATTGATACCCCTTAGCGTCATTAAAGTTTTGGAAAATTGTTTTAGCAATATTTGTAACCAAATCGATTTTTACTACTAACGGTTTCACCAAACTGTCGCCAGTTTTTTTACTGGTTTCATAAACCAGAGTATTTCCTTTTTTATTGAAATAACTAGGATTTATCTCTAAAAAACTGGACGGATTGAACTCCTGGATAACTGTTTCCAAATCAGACATTTATGTGGAAAAATAAACCGTTTTTTTTTT
>CAIJZG010000178.1 GCA_903825065.1 uncultured Bacteroidota bacterium | reverse complement strand
TAAACCAACCAATCCGGTTTTTTTGATCTCCGTAAAACTTGCCCCTAAGGCTGTTGATACAATTGAAAAATCTCTAAGCATGGAACCGCCTAAAATGGCCATCCCAGAAAATGCAGGAATAGAAGCTAATCCATTTTCACCCCCAAAATAAGCAATCACTAATCCAATACTAATCGCTATGGCTGCTCCAGGTATTCTGCTCTTTGTAATTTTTTTACTGATATAATAAGATACATACATGATCAGTCCCACCACTAAGAATGCAAATACCAAACCATTTTTTTCTAATAATTTTATGATATCGCTCATTTAAATATTTTTATTTTTTTTCGCAATCTTACTGAGAATAGGAATCAAGGAATAACAAGCAGCAGTAGCAACTATAGCAACAATGATGGCAACCCATCCTCCAGACAGTGCTGCTTTTACATTCTGTGAGGCTGACATGGCTACTACTACTGGAATATACATGCTGGTCCAAAACAAAACACCATTTTCTGTTTCAGGCTGAAGGAGTTTTTTTCTTTTAAAATAATCATTACTGATCACTAGAATCAACATAGCAAAACCAACACCACCTAAATTACCTGCAAGTTGAAATGCCTTTCCTAAAAATTGGCCCATTATTTGGCCGATTAAAAAACAAACAGCTAATATAGCCACACCGTAAATCTTCATGTCTTTCTTTTAATTAGTAAAAAAATATTGACTCAATATTTTCGAAATTTATTCAAATAATTTTTTCACGTCGTTCTTCACCACTTTACCCATGGCATTTCTTGGCAATTCATCTACCATCAAATATTTTCTTGGTTTTTTATAGGATGCTATTTTTTGAACAATCCAATCAGATAATTCCTTCTCATTAAATGTGATTTGTTTCTCAGGAATCACCACAATTGCAGCCACGATTAGTTCGCCCCATTCTTCGTCATTAATGCCAACAACAGCACAGTCATCAATTGAATCGTATAAACGTAAAACTTCTTCTATTTCTAATGCCGAAATCTTATATCCACCCGATTTAATGATATCTACAGAGTTTCTTCCCATAATTCGATAATATCCATTCTCCACTATGGCGATATCACCAGTTTTAAACCAACCATCAGAAGTAAAAGTTTCTCTGGTAGCTTCTGGCTTTTGCCAATACTCAAGAAATACGTTTTTTCCTTTTACAATAATTTCACCAGGTTCTCCCTCATTTACTTCTTCATATTTTTCATCAACTAATTTAATAGAAACCCCAGGCAAGGGCAATCCAACATAACCTGCTCGCCTGTTTCCACGATATGGATTACTTATTGCCATTCCTAATTCCGTCATACCATAGCGTTCTAATAATTTTTGACCACTCAATGCCTCCCATTTTTCCATCACTGAAACTGGTAATGCTGCAGAACCACAAACCATTAATCTAAACCTTTGCATGACAAGTTTTAAAAGATCTCTATTATCCTGTGCAAGTGTTTCTAAAAAAGCAATTAATTTAAAATAAATAGTAGGTACTGCCATAAATACATTGATATTCCTTTCAGAAAATAAATCAAAAACAGTAGCCGCTGAAAAATGTGGTATAAATGTACAGGCAGCCCCAGACCACATAGCACAACCAATTACATTGATAATCCCATGCACATGATGCAGGGGTAATACACATAAAACATGATCGGCATTTGACCATTCCCAAGAAGAAACTAAAGTGGTAATTTGAGCTTCAATATTTTCATGAGTGGTTACTACACCTTTAGGTTTATTAGTAGTACCACTTGTATATAAGATCAAAGCTTTACGAGAACTATTGATAGCAGGTAAAGATGTTATATTATTGGTATCAACCAGTGATTCAAATAATATAACACGTATTGTCTTTTTTTGAAAATAAGGATTCAGTGTATCTAAATATTCAGCAGATAGAATGATAATATCTGCTTCAGTATCATCTAAAACATATTCAAGTGAAGGGAGCGGATGTGTGATGCACAAAGGAACCGCAACACCTCCAGCTTGCCAAATAGCCCATAATGTTTGCACATATCCAAATCCCGGGTTAACCATGAATGCAACTCTTGCTTCTTTCAAATCATTTTCATCCTGTAAAATAATATTTGCTAAATGACCCGATTTATTTATTAGATCTTGGAAAGTATATGATTGACCATCTGAATAGATAGCTGCTTTATCTTTAAATTTTTCAGCTTGTTCTAATATTGAAAGCATCATAAATAATTATTGTATAGGTCCACTATTACTGATAAATGAAATGTATTTACTATCGGGGCTCCAACTTGGTGTATTAATAGTTCCCTGTCCACCAAATAATGTAGCAATCACTTTGGGTCCGCCGCCATTAATGGGCATTAGGCGTAACATCACCCTTTTATAAAATGGATGATCACCAGGATCAATAGTGTTAGGGAAAGAAATAAAAGCAATCCATTTATTATCGGGCGACACGTGTGCAAACCAATTATTGTATTCGTCAAAAGTTAATTGGGTTTGTTCTGTGCCATCCATTTTCATACGCCACAATTGCATATTCCCACTTTGTGTGGAGTTATAATAAATATATTTCCCATCAGGTGAACATTCAGGGCCATCTGCTAATCCCTTTTGTAAAAAAGTTAATTGAACTTCTGGTCCACCATTAATTGGCTTTTTATAAATATTAAAGGAAGTGCTCTTACTCACTCTTTGTGCAGTATATACTACTTCCTTATTGTCAATGGTCCATCCATGCAAATAACTGGGTGTGCTATCGGTAATTAATTTAGCAGTTCCTCCAGTTATTGGTAGAATATACACAGAACTTCCACCTCCAGGCATGCCATCGCGATGCGAAGAAATTCCCAATGATTTTTTATCATAAGAAATCACATGATCATTATTATTCCTATTTGCACCAATGGTTGGCAGCAGTTTCGGCTCCCCTCCTTCAATTGGTACTGTGTAAATATTTCCTCCTTTATTAAACAAAATAGTATTCCCATCTGGCATCCAATTAGGAGCTTCAATCCTACCCTTATCTTCATAAATAACTTTTCTTTTACTATCCTGGATATTGAGTGTTTCTAATCTACTACCTAAAATCCCGTCTTTATAACCATTGTGTGTATCAGGAACAGTTTGCTCAATTCGAACATTCCATACCTGAGCTTCTTCAATTACATTTGGATTATGACTGCAAATAAATATGCCAGCTAAAACATCATTGGGCATATCAATAGCATCTGTTCTTCCCACTTCCTGTAAGGGTTCGCCAACATGGGCTACACGCATGATATATTCTTTACCCAGTCTTTCTAATTGTATAATTTCAGTAGCTGATTTTTTTGTGAAAATTTCATCCTGTGGATCTCTCATAAATGCACCTCTCATTCTACGCCATTGTAAAGTGGTAAGTCCATCGCCATGAACAGTTGCGGTCATGTGAGCCGCATCATCAGTTTCATTAGCTCTAATCATCCATCCAATTTTTCGGTGCGGGTCTGCCCCCTTATTGATGAATTTAAAATTGGCAGTTAAAATAAAATCCCCTTTTATTTTATTATAAGCATAGTGCAGCTCATCGCGGCCAAACCATAAATTATAGCCAGCACCCTTTATTAGATAGCTTTGATCATTATTATTATAAGTAACATCCCCTGCTTAGGTTGGTTTACCTATATCCTGATGTTCATTAAAAATTCCAACAGTATTCTGTCCATTGCAAATAAATGAAACAAAAAAAATAGAAATGGATAGTATAAATATTTTCAATTTAAATTAGTTAATGTTTGATTTGGTCAAAATATTGTTGCTGTAATT
>CAIJZG010000177.1 GCA_903825065.1 uncultured Bacteroidota bacterium | reverse complement strand
TTAAGTTTTAATACAGTAAATGCACAGTCTGCAAAGAAATGGGTTGCTCCAGCTGCTGCAGACCAATTAAAGAATCCAATTGCTTCAGATGCAAATGGATTAAAAGAGGCCAAAAAATTATATATCTCTAATTGCTCTCCTTGTCATGGAAATGGCGGTAAAGGAGATGGAATTGCTTCAGCTTCAGTAAATCCAAAACCAGCTGATCACACTTCTGCAGCGATTCAGAAAGAAACAGATGGTTCTTTGTATTGGAAATTAACAGAAGGACGTAGTCCAATGCCATCCTACAAACAAATTCTTACTGATGCGCAAAGATGGCAACTGATAAACTTCATCAGAACTTTAGCCAAAAAATAGACTTTTAGAATAAACTCTTTCTAAAGAAACATGATTGCCAACATTTGATTGAAATAATATTTCATCAAAAAAAATAAACAACATGAAACCCACAATAAAACTTAAAAGTTTACTTCTTTTACTGGTGATTATTTTTACTGGTTCAAGAACATCAGTCGTTGCGCAAACACAAAATGCAACAGATTCAGCGCTATCTGACAGGATTGCTGCTTTAGAGTTACAATCCAATTATAGTAGAACAGGAGACGATCATTTATTGGTAATAGGATTAGCTACTTTTGGATGGGTTAGCAATAAAACAACAAATACCATTGACGGAGTAAGTACCGTAAGCAGATCAAATAGTTTTCCTGATGCCGACCACTTTGAATTTAGTCCTATGTTTTTATGGAGACATGGAACAAAATTTTTAATGGAATTTGAGCCATCCTTTAGCAATAATGGATTGGGGGTAAACTGGGCTGATATATCTTATTTTGCAGCACCTAATCTCATTATTAGAGCTGGCTACTTAGTAGTTCCTTTTGGTACTTATTCAAAAAGACTTGCAGCCGGATGGATCAATAAATTAACAACAGATCCAATGGGGATATCAGAAATGGCTCCAACAGATTATGGTATAGAAGTAGAAGGAGGATTGCCATTAGGAAGCATGAAAATGAACTATAATTTTTCACTAACCAATTCAAATCTTTTGAATAATGATGGAACCCTTTCATCAGGAAGTATGGGAGATGTAAACAGTAATAAAACATTTACTGGTAGATTAGGGATTCTTCCACTCTCTAACTCTTCGCTGGAATTAGGAGTTTCAGGAATGTTTGGTAAAGTTGGTACACCCGGTACCCCTTTTCAAAACGCGAAGGGAACAGCCTATGCTTTTGATTTGAACTATGTAAATACGATTAGTCCTTTATTAGTCAATATAAAAGCACAATACAATATCAAAAACATCTCAGATGTAAATTATATTAGCCCAGTTGATTCAGTTACTGCTTATACTTTCACTAATCATAGTACCGCAGCCTTTATTCAATGTTCACTTAGACCAACAACTGCAGATAATTTCCTACATGATATGGAACTAGCCGGAAGATATACGACTTACAATACCCCTTCCAATTCTACCTGGGGAAGCGACCAAAGTTCTTATACCATAGGATTAAGTTATTGGATGAGCTGGAGATCTGCATTAAGACTTTCTTATGAATCTTATACAGGCAATAGCACAGCTTCTAAAGCCTTGAATGCTTATACAGGTAAGACATTAAAAAATAGCTGGTATATTCAATTTGCAATCCAACTTTAAAATATTATTATCATGAAAAAGTTACAACCAATCCAAACCTTGTCATTAGTTCTGATTTTTATATTTAGTCTTACAGGAATTTTATCTTTAAATAGTTGCGCTCCTACAAGTGCTATTTCGGCTAAAACAGGAGTTCAGTTATGGGGCGAAAATTGCCAAAGATGCCATAATACGCCTTCTCCAATGACATTTTCACCCCAACAATGGGAAACCATTGGCATGCATATGCAAACTCGTGCTTTACTAACACAAGATGAAAAAGATAAAATAGTTGGATTTCTAAAATCAAGCAGATAAACTAGGTTTTCAAATAGCACCTTAAAAAGCCCAAGTAATATTATGTTACTTGGGCTTTTTCATATTCTACATCCATTTATTATAGCTAAAAGAAAGTCTCGTGTAAACTTAATTACAGAAAACTTATTTCAAGAATCGATTTTATAGTAACATTAATTTCTCTTCTCTACTATTGGAACTGCAGGTGCTTTGAATTCTTTTGTTTTCAATAGATTTTTAATTTCTACTATAGCTCTTTCCAATTGTGGATCTATTCCTTTGGCCATTGCACCTAAATCCTCTGGCACTTCAATATCAGGGTCAACTCCATGCCCTTCTTTAAACCAGGTACCATCAGGATTATACAATCTGAAAGACGGTGCTGTAATATTTCCACCATCCACAAAATCGGGATACCCACTAATCCCAATCAAACCACCCCAAGTTCTAGTTCCAATCAATGGCCCTAAATTTTTCTTACGGAAGTAATCCGGGAATGCATCTCCCCCGCTTCCACTCCATCCATTGATGAGCATTACTTTAGGACCAAAGTTTGCATAGCCAGGAAACTGCCAAGGCTTACCATCTCTAGTAGCCACATAAGATAATGGCGTACGATTAAGCATTTCAATGAATCGATCAGGAATTTGACCTCCATTATTAAAACGTTCATCGATGATTAAAGCCTTTTTATTCCATTGTGCATTGAACTGCCTCATGAGTTCACTTTGTCCGTCTAAACCAGTACTTGGCACATAGATATACCCAACCTCACCATGACTTGCTTCTTCCACTCGTTTGCGCATACCTTCAATCCAATCTAAATTGCGAAGTCGATACTCGTCGTCTATAGTTTTTACGACTACTGTTTTAGAACCCGTTAATGTGGCAGTTGAATTATAGGTAAGCTCTACAGTTTTATTTGCGAGTCCTTGAAAAGCAACATAGGGTTCATTTTCAGCAGTAATAGGAATACCATTAACTGCAAGAATATAGTCCCCTTCCTTGATATCGGTTCCTGATCTTTCTAAAGGCGATCTGGTTTCTGCATCCCAAATAGCGCCTTTGATTATTTTTTTAATTTTATAGTAGTTGCCTTGAGCTTCCCAGTTAATTCCTAAATAACCAATTTGTTCTGATTTCACTTTTTCGAAATCACCACCGCCATGATAGGTATGACTAGAATTTAATTCACCAATCATTTCTCCAATCACATAATCAACTTCTTCTCTGGTTGTTGCACCATTCAATATTTTTAAATACTTTTCTTTAGTGGCTTCCCAATTCACGCCGTGCATATTTTTATCATAAAAATAATCCCGCTCTATACGCCAAGCATCTGTGAATATTTGTTTCCATTCTAACATTGGATCAATCGTCATTTGCATTTCATTCAAACGCAATGGTTTGTCAAATTTTGCAGATTCATCCGGAGAAATCACAGCCATGCCACCAGATTTTGCAACTAGCATCTTCTCGTCATTCCCACTTAATAGATAACCTTCCGCATCATTGATAATTGTTTTCTCTTCACGCTTCTCAATGTCATAAAATTTTATAGATGCTTTCCCATCAGCTGTTCCTGTATTAGGATATCGCATATATATTAATTTGCCTTTTATCGCATTGAGAGAATTTAAATTACCTGATGGTATTGGTAATAATTCTAAACGACTTTCCATTTCTTCAAAGTCAATCAGCACGGCAGCAACATCGGATTTCTTTTCAGTTTCAGCAGTTTTAGCTTTATCGTCTTTTTTCTTATTTTCTTTTTTAGCTTCTTCTTTTACGATTTGCTTTTCCAATGCTTTCAAAGCAGCTGTATCATTTTTTGCATATAAAAGTGAGGCTGTATTTTTTTGTAATCCAATTGCAGCTAACTGAGTACTGTTTGCATAAATAAATGTGTTATCCGCATCACTATAATAAGGTTGAAAATTTTGATTAGTTGCTACAAAAAGATATTTCCCATCAACACTAAATACCGGATTAGAACAACTATAATAGCCATTGGTAACTTGTCTGGTTTTTTGCTCTTTCGTATCAAAAATAAAGGCAGCATTATGTAAATTTTCTAAATCTCTACTATATGCCAACCATCTACTATCTGCAGACCAACTAAAAGTAAATCCTTCCATATTTCCATGCGAATAGTAAAGCCCTTGATCAATATCTGTGGTATTTCCTGAAGCGAT
>CAIJZG010000176.1 GCA_903825065.1 uncultured Bacteroidota bacterium | reverse complement strand
TTTTGAAGGAAGAAATATACTTGCCATAAATTTAGTGAGTTCCCCAGGATCAGGTAAAACAACACTATTAGAAAAGACGCTAACTGATTTAAAAGGCAGTCTTTCTTTTGCAGTTATTGAGGGAGATCAACAAACCGCGAATGATGCAGATCGCATTCATGCTACTGGCACAAAAGTTACTCAAATAAATACAGGTAAGGGTTGCCATTTAGACGCCCATATGGTGTTACACGCAGTTCAAGGAATGAAATTGCAGGCAGATAGTATTTTGTTTATAGAGAATGTTGGCAACCTGGTATGTCCAGCAATGTTCGATTTAGGAGAACAGGAGAGAGCTGTGGTGATTAGCGTAACAGAAGGAGATGATAAGCCATTAAAGTATCCTGACATGTTTCACACTTCAACAATTTGCATTATCAACAAAATCGATCTTCTTCCCTATGTTAAGTTTGATGTAGAGAAGGCAAAAGAATACGCCAGAAAAATTAATCCTTCCCTTGAGATTATCGAATTAAGTTGTACAAGTGGTGAAGGAATGCAACAATGGTACGACTGGTTAAAAAGTAAAGTATTAACGCCTGCTTAAAACTCCTTTCATGCAGGCTTTTCATATACATATCACTGGTTTAGTTCAGGGTGTGGGTTTTAGACCTTGGGTGCATAAGCTAGCATCAAAATACAATTTGGATGGCTACGTTAATAATGGATTAGATGGAGTTCATATTTATTGTTCCGGCAAGGAAGATGATGTAACTGAATTTTATCAATCTATCGTTCAAAATCCACCTGCACAAGCGCTAATAACGTCACACCATAAAACAGCTTTCCACTCCATTTTAAAGAAAGGATTTTTTATTCAAAAAAGTAATATCAATCAACCAGTCCAATTACTTATTACACCTGACATTTCACTTTGTGATGATTGTAGAAGAGAAATAAAATCAACTAACAATAAAAGATACCAATACCCATTCACCACATGTGTTAATTGTGGGCCTAGGTATTCTATAACAAATCAATTTCCTTACGATCGAGAGAATACCACTATGGATTCATTTAAACAATGTAAGAGTTGTTTAAATGAATATGAAGACATTAATGATCTCCGCTATTATAGCCAAACCAATAGTTGCCCCGATTGCTGTATAGAAATGCATCTGTATGAAAAAGATGGAACAGAGATAAAATTTCATCAAAAAAAGTATTTGGATACGCTTATAAATTTATTAAAAGAGGGTGAAATTTTGGCAGTAAAGGGTATTGGGGGATACCATCTTTTATGTGATGCAACTAATGAACAAAGCATTACAAAATTAAGAGAACGAAAATTCAGACCGAGTAAACCATTTGCCGTTCTATATGCAGATGTAGAAATGGCAATTGCAGATCTTGCAATCAGTCCTTTAGAATTAACTGCTCTTAAAGACAGATCAGCACCAATAGTTTTATGTTCACTAAAATCATTTCCTGAAAATAGAATTTGCACAAATAACATTGCACCTAAATTAAATAGTATTGGTGCTATGTTGCCTTCTTCGGCGATGCTGCAATTAATTGCAGACAAATTTGGCAAGCCTTTAATTGCAACTTCTGCTAATATCAGCGGCTCCCCCATTATTTATAAAGATGAGGAAGCTATTAGTTTTTTAACCTCCATAGCCGATTTTATATTAACCTACGACCGCGAAATAGTAGCACCGCAAGATGATTCTGTTTTACAGATTAGTAATCGAGGTCAAAAAATAATTCTTAGAAGAAGTCGAGGACTGGCACCAAATTATTACCCCATAACCTTTACCCCTTTACCAGCGCAGACTCTAGCAATGGGGGCTGAATTAAAAGCAGCATTCGCAGTTTCAAAGGAACAGATGCTTTTCATCAGTCAATTTCTAGGAGATCAGGAATCAGCAGAATCACAAGATAGTTTCCATGCAGCATTGAACCATGTTTCTAGTTTAATTGACTTTAAACCAAAGCAAATATTAATTGATAAACATCCGAGATATTTTGTTTCAGAAAAAGGCCTGGAATTATCGCTAAAATACTCTGCAAAAATTTGGAGTATCCAACATCATGAAGCACATTTTGCAGCAGTGATGGCAGAAAACAAATTATTGGATTTAAAAGAACCAATACTTGGTATTATTTGGGATGGCGCAGGTTATGGAACAGATGCAAAAATATGGGGCGGAGAAGTTTTTATATTTGATCAAGGTGAAATTAAAAGAGCTGCTCATTTAAAATATTTTCCCCAGTTAATGGGCGACAAAATGAGTAAAGAGCCAAGGTTATCTGCATTAAGTGTGTTACAAAATCTACCTCTTGCACAAAACTTAATTCTAAAATATTTTACCCAACAAGAATGGCAATATTATCAGCAAGTTATTCGTCAACCAAACTTAGTTTACACCAGCAGTATGGGTAGATTAATTGATGCAGTTGCTTGTATTTTAGGCTTAATGCCCGTATGTACTTATGAAGGAGAAGCTGCTATGCTTTTAGAAGCTTTAGCAAAAAGTTGTAAGACTCAAAGTTATGATTATTACCACTTACCTTTAGTAGAGGGTGAATTTGATTGGACAGTATTGATAAACGAGTTAATACATGATTGGTTTCAAAAAGAAGCTAATGAAGTAATAGCCTGGAAATTTTTCTACTCTTTAGCTAAAGCTATTGCAAGAACAAGTAATCATTTTTTTATAGATAAAATTGCATTTAGTGGAGGTGTATTTCAAAATGCATTATTGGTTGATTTGATCATTGAAATCCTACAACACAAAAGGCAACTCTATTTTCATGTGCAATTAAGTCCTAATGACGAATGTATCAGTATGGGGCAGATGGCTTGGTTTAGTAAATTTGGAGCAATCTCATAATCTAGAATACAATTAATATTATAACTCACAACAAATTAAATACTATGTGCCTAGCAATTCCAGGAAAAATCATCGCTATCACGGAACAACTGGATGAAACTTTTAGAAAGGGAAAAGTTTCTTTTGGTGGCATCCTTAAAGAAGTTAGTCTGTATATGGTCCCAGAAGCAAAAGTTGGAGACTATGTGTTAGTTCATGTTGGCGTTGCAATAAATATAGTGGATGAGGAAGAAGCTAAACTTACATTTAGTTATTTAAAGAGTATGGGAGAAGTAGAAGAATTAGATACCCCAGATTCTATAAAAAATAATTCTTAAATATGAAATTTTTATCAGAATACCGTGACCCTGAATTGGTAAAAGAATATATTCAAGAACTTCATCGCATCACCACAAAAAATTGGACGTTAATGGAAATTTGTGGTGGTCAAACTCATAGCTTGGTGAAGAATGGTATATTGGATATGTTACCTGAAAAAATAACCATGGTGCACGGCCCTGGATGTCCTGTTTGTGTAACTAGTGTGAGTGTAATTGATGAAGCAGTTTGGCTGGCTGAACAACCCAATCATATATTATGTTCATTTGGTGATATGCTTAGGGTACCTGGTAGCAATAAAAGTTTACTGGAAGCAAAAGCAGCAGGTGCCGATGTTAGAATACTATATTCACCATTAGAAGCTGTAGAATTAGCGAAACAAAACCCTACTAAGGAAGTAATCTTTTTTGCTGTAGGTTTTGAAACTACTGCACCGGCAAACGCACTTAGTGTTGTTCATGCTGCACAACAAAGCATTCTTAATTACAGCATACTTGCCTCACACGTTTTAGTGCCCCCTGCCATGGAAGCTATTTTGAGCGATGAAGCAAATGTGATAGATGCCTTTTTAGCAGCAGGACATGTATGTACTATAATGGGATTAGAGGAGTATTATCCTGTTGCTGCAAAATATAAAATTCCGATTGTAGTAACGGGCTTTGAGCCTGTAGATCTTTTACAAGGAATTCTAATGGCAGTAAATCAACTCGAAAAAGAAGAATATAAAGTAGAAAATCAATATTCAAGAGCTGTTTTAAGAGAGGGAAATAAAATGGCCAAAGACACAATTCAAAAAGTGTTTTCTATCAGTGATCGGGTTTGGAGGGGCATTGGATCTATTCCCCAAAGCGGATTTGAAGTAAATGAGCGTTATAAATTATATAATGCAAGGTTGAAATTTCATATTGACATTCCATTTGCTGAAGAAAATAAAGAGTGCATTAGTGGAGATATCATGAAGGGTTTAAAGAAGCCAAAACAATGTCCAAATTTTGGATCCAAATGTAAACCTGAACACCCACTTGGCGCGCCCATGGTTAGTAGCGAAGGAGCATGTGCTGCCTATTATCATTATAGTTCGGATACCATTGCACAACAATAAATTGTCTGATAAAAAAATTGAATAAATTGACAAATCTAAATAGTTTTCAGTTATCCTGCCCAATGCCAAAATTCGACTTTGACGTTATAACACTTGGTCATGGCAGCGGAGGTTTATTAACTCACCGATTACTACAAAGTGGTGTCTTTGACATTTTGAAAAACGATCTACTTGATCAACAACATGATGGTGCTAGTTTTTCTCTTGAAGGAAAAACTGCATTCAGTACAGATAGTTATGTGATCTCTCCTATTTTTTTCCCAGGAGGTAATATTGGTGAACTTGCTATTTATGGAACAGTAAATGATCTTGCGATGTGTGGTGCGGAAGCAAAATACCTTTCTCTGGCATTTATCATTGAAGAAGGAATGACAATGGAATCATTTTGGATCGTTTTAAATGGCATAAAAAGAGCTATTGACAAAGCAGGTGTGAAAATTGTTACTGGAGATACTAAAGTGGTAGAAAGAGGTAAAGGAGACCAGATATTTATTAATACTTCTGGTATTGGAATCATACATCCCAAAGCCAATATCCATCATAATCGTATCGAAGTTGGAGATCAAATTATTATTTCCGGAAACATAGCGCAACATGGAATTGCCATTATGAGTAAAAGAGAGGGTTTAGAATTTGAAACGGATATTGTAAGTGATTCAAATAATCTTAATCATACCATTATCGCATTAATAGAAGAACTAGGGGAAGATATAAAGTTTTTGCGCGACCCAACAAGAGGCGGATTAGCTTCAGTATTAAATGAATTGGCAGAAATTAGAAAATTGGGATTTGTGATTGATCAAAATAGTATTCCAATTGACGATCAGGTAGAAGGTGCATGTGAAATGCTAGGTCTTGACCCACTATATGTTGCGAACGAGGGATTATTTGTAGCCATTGTAAAAAAAGAAGTTGCTAATAAAGTATTAGAGCTTTTACAAAAAGATGAAAACGGTTTGAATGCTCGAATTATAGGTGAGGTAACAGATACACATGCAGGAAAAGTGATGATGAAAAGCAGAATTGGTGGTCACCGAGTGGTAGGATATTTAACTGGTGAGCAACTTCCAAGAATCTGTTAAACATAGGCTTGACTCTATAAATTTATTTTCAATTTATCATAATGCTATCATTTGATTGAATAGTGCTATCACAGAAATTATTTAATAATTACTGTTGTAATACCATTTAAAACAAACGATATGCCACAGCCAAAACCTAGTTTCAAGCCCCATTACGATAATTTTATCGGTGGGCAATTTGTAGCTCCAGTAAATGGAGTTTATTTTGAAAATACA
>CAIJZG010000175.1 GCA_903825065.1 uncultured Bacteroidota bacterium | reverse complement strand
TAATGCAATATAACCTGCATCTCTACCCATTACTTCTACCAAGAATAGACGGTCATGAGCATCCATTGTGTCTCTAATTTTATCTATAGCTTCAACAGCAGTATTTACTGCAGTATCAAAACCAATTGTAAAATCACTTCCGGCAATGTCTTTATCAATGGTGCCAGGCAAACCCATACAAGGAATGTCAAATTCATTACTGAATTTTTGTGCTCCTCTAAAGCTACCATCACCTCCAATAATTACTAAACCATCGATACCCCTCTTTTTAAGGTTTTCGTAAGCTTTTTTTCTGCCTTCCGGCTCAAAAAATTCTTTGCTTCGAGCAGTTTTAAGAATGGTTCCACCTCTTTGTATGATGTTGGCTACCGATCTTGAATCCATTTGAAAGATATCATCGTCAACCATGCCGTTATAACCACGCATAATTCCGAATACTTCTAAACCATGGTAAATCCCTGTTCTTACTACAGCCCTAACAGCTGCATTCATTCCAGGCGCATCACCTCCAGAGGTAAGGACACCGATTTTATTGACTTTTTTAGCAGACATTGTAGATATGCGATTCTTTCTTAATACGATAAAAAAATAAACTGACTTAACAATCGTAATCGAAATGTGTATCAACTACACAAGTTCCAAAAATAAGCAATTATAGGTAAATGCCAAGTGCTTATCTATACACATCCTGTAGTAAATTAGCTAAATGAAGGTATTTATAACAGGAGCCAACGGTTTTTTAGGTCAACACTTAAGTATATATATGCATAATAATAAATATGAAGTTTATGCAGTTTCTAGGGGAGAAAATAAAATTCCTGATGCAAAAATCTCTTATTTCAATCTTGAACTCACAAATAAAGAGTTGGTAATTGCTATGATTACCACAATTAGGCCAGATGTGATTATCCATACTGCAGCAATGAGCAAACCAGATGAATGTCATCTTAACCGAGAAACTTGTTTATTAAATAACGTAACTGTCACTGAATATCTACTTGAAGCTGCTAAGCAAGTTTCTGCAAGATTTATATATATATCTACAGATTTTGTTTTTGGGGAAGGAGGGCCACATTCTGAATTATCGGTTCCAGATCCTTTAAACTTTTATGGGGAAAGTAAATTGATGGCCGAAAATTTGGTGAAAAACAGTGGTTTGCATCAAAATATAGTAAGACCAGTTTTTATTTATGGAGCTCTTTGGGAGGGATTAAGGCCTAGTTTTATTCATTGGGTAAAGAAAAAATTAGAATCCAAACAATCCATAAAAGTGGTCATAGACCAACATCGTACACCAACTTTTGTTCTTGACATTTGTAAGGGAATTGATCTGTTAATTCAAAATAATACCCATGAATCCTTTCATTTTGCTGGTTCAGAAATGATATCTCCTTATGATATGGCGATAACGGTAGCTCGCATTGCCAAATTAGATAGGAGTTTAATTGAACCAGTAACTGCCGATCTGTTTCCGGAAATGGTTAGGAGAGCCAAAAAATCGGGTCTTTTGATTGATAAAGCAATTAATCTATTAGGTTATCAGCCTCATAAATTTGAAGATGGCGTAAAACTAAGCTTTGCCATAAAACCTTAATGAAAGTTTCACATTGAGGTTCATATCATTGTTAACTTTAAATTGGAACTTTATTGTAATTAGAAATTGCAGGATGCCTGAAACATCTTTATCATCATATTATAATCAAAGGGTTAAACAGGTTTATAATCATCTATTGGAGTTTGATCTAAGCTCTTCTGAGAATTCCTTACATGATTTTAGGGTAGAAATTAAGAAGATGAAAGCTATTATGAAATTTCTAAAATCAGTCTACCCTAAACAAAAGCTGAAAAAATCAACAAGGCAATTAAATAGCATATTTCAAGAAGCTGGTGAAATTCGAGAATATCAATTGCTGATACTTTGCCATTCTGTGTTTCCGTTGTAAAACTAATTTTCTGACCTTCGTTAAGTTCTCTAATTCCAGCTTGTTCAACAGCTGAGATATGAAGAAATACATCTTTTGATTTATCACTTGGCTCTATGAAGCCATATCCTTTAGTTGCGTTAAACCATTTTACAGTTCC
>CAIJZG010000174.1 GCA_903825065.1 uncultured Bacteroidota bacterium | reverse complement strand
GATAAGGCTTCCTCTGCATTTTCTGCCCAAATTACTTTTGCACCTCTTGCCGTAATTCTTTTTTCAAAATTTTCCAGATGTGTGTCCAGGTGTTCTATAGCATCCCACTTTTTATTTTTTGCTATCTCTCTGGCAAGCATATTATCAGAAAATTGTTGCTTGCCAATTGGCACAACCGCATTGTATTTGCTAATATTAAAATTGATCTTTCTACGATGATCCAGATCAGCTGCTTTTATGGTACTCTTGGCTATAAATGATGCGGCATTATCTTTCATGTGATTATTTCTTTCTGTTCATTTCTTTAGCGGTTGCTTCCAGCGCTTCATAAAATTCTACTCCATATTTTCTAGTGATCGATTCTTTTAGAAAAATGTATACAGGCATTTTTAACTTCTTACCAAAGCTACAAGCTGCTGCACATAAATCTTCTCTTGGCTCGTAGTTTACATATTCAATTTCCGGATCACGTTTACTTTTCTTAATTCTAATTGGAAACAGATGACAGCTAATCGGCTTTTTCCAATCTAATTTTCCGTCGTTATAAGCGTCTTCAATACTACATTTTATAATACCATATTTATCCCTATAACCATACGCGCAAATGGTTCCTTCAATTGTTGGCGTAACCCATCCAAATTCCTGATCGTATAAATATTTGCCCTGCTTATTAATTTCCTTAATACCCTCTTCGGTCATATAAGGTTTGATCACCTCATAATATTCATTCAATTTTTCTAGCTCCCATTTTTCCATAGGAGCTCCGGCGTCGCCATCTTCGCAGCAACCGCCCTTGCATTTATTTAAGTCGCATACAAACTGCTCTTCAATAATCTCTTCACTTACCAATACATTGTCAATTGCTATCATAATTCCTTTATTCTGTATTCTATTTCAAAGTTACTGTTACTAATCAATAAATCAATTCCGCCACTTGAATGTATTGATCAAATGCTTCATGTCTTGCAATAAAAATTGATTCACAATCCCTAATGAGTCTGCATTTGGAGTTGCATCAAAATACAATGCTCCCCTTAGAAAATGTTTGCTAGAATCTGTTAAATAAAATTGATTCGAAGTTGCTACATCACCTCCTACTGAAAAAAACATACCGTGTATATTGTTCGATGTATTAATTAATGAGTCGTCTATCGAATAAGCTTTAGAGCTATGTTTACCCGTAAGTATATAAGCGTGTTTAATTAAAGTATCGAAATTGTTTTTCCCGATTTCTTTATAGCTAACATAAATTCTTCCTGAAAATTCGGGGAATTCGATATTAATCCACCAAGGATTCTCAGTAGTACCTCCAAAAAAAGTACTGTCCTTTAAAACTTTCGCGTAAACCGGATATTCAAAAGTATAGGGATATCCTGGCTGATTAAATACTTGATACTCGTGTTTAGGAAAATCAATGGCAAAATAGCCCTGCGGCTTTGCAGTAAAATTACTATTACATGATGCCGCCAGAAATATCAAGGCGAAAACATAAAAAACAAAAAGGCCCTTGTTAAAAAAATCTTTATTAAAACGAATCAAAAACTGCATCATTGTTACTGGGTCTAGTCTGTAAGCTGTGGCTTAATGGTAATTTTTATTTTATTGATTCGATGTTTTTCAACTTCTAATACAGCAAATTGAAACACGCCTGACTGTACAATTTGTGATACCTGTGGAATTTCACCAGCAAGTTCTAGAACTAATCCTGCAAGAGAATCGCTTTCACCCTTTACATGATCGAAGATATCTGCCTGCAGATCCATGATTCTGCAAACATCATTTAGCATGGTTCTTCCCTCGAAAATATAATTGTTGTCATCCACTTTTTTATAGCCAGTTTCCTCTTCATCAAATTCGTCTTTAATATCCCCAATAATTTCTTCTAAAATATCTTCCAATGTAACGATACCACTGGTTCCGCCAAACTCATCTACTACTACTGCGAAATGTATATGTTTCGCTTGAAACTCGTTCAATAAATCTTCAATTAATTTTTGTTCATGTACAAAGTAAGGCGACCTCATTAAAATTTTCCAATCAAAATTATCCGCTTCATTTAAATAGGGAATAAGGTCTTTTGTATGAATCATTCCAATGACGCTATCAAGATCTTCTTTATAAACCGGAAGCCTACTGTAGTGTAATTCTTTTACATTTTCAATAAGTTCTGCATAGGAAGCGATTTCACTAATACCATGAACATCCATTCTGGTTTTCATGATTTGCTTCACAGTTATATTTCCAAATTTTACAATCCCCTTCAGGATATTCTTTTCGTTTTCTGATGCCGTACTATCAGTTGTTAAATCAATAGCATGGTCTAATTCTTCCAAACTATAAGAACCTCCATTGGGTTTATTGGAGAGTCTTTTTTCTATAATATCTGAGAAGTTCACTAATCGTTTACTAAGTCCCGTACAAGCGTATGAAACTGCTTGAACTATGCCTCCAAAGTCTTTGGCAAAGCGTATATTATTATTAGTAGCCAATACCTTCGGCATTACTTCTCCAAATAACACTAAAAGAAAAGAAACAGCAATTACTTTAATCACGAACTCTACCCAAACAGCATCAAATCTTTCGAAATTGAACATGTCGTCAATCAACAAATTCGAAATAATAATGATAGAGATATTAATAAAACTATTTGCAATAAGTAAAGACGCCAATAAGGTTTTAGGCTCTTCTAATAAATCTACAATTCTTTTATAGGGTGGTTGTTGCTTCGACTTTAATAAATTAATGTCTTTATATGTCAATGAAAAAAAAGCGACTTCTGCTCCAGCAAGTACAAATGAAAGAAACAATAAAACTAATAGCACCATTACTAACACAGTTGTTCCCTGCGCTTGTATGGCAGATAGGAACGGTGGGGCTACTAAAAAAGAGGACAATACCGAATAATAATCCAAAATTAAATTATTTAGTTAACAATCAAAACCAATTTGTTGTTTCAAATGGTTGGTTACAAAAGTATCATTTTTGTTGCATCAGAAAGGCAGGCGCTCTCCGGGATCGCCCATTGGGGGTAAATCATCTGTATTAAATCCTTCCAACCCTTCAGTTCCTGTGCCTCCATCCCCTCTTTTATCTAGCATGATCAAATTATCACCTACCACTTCTGTGGCAAATTTTTTATTTCCTTCTTTATCTTCCCAACTCCTGGTTCTAAGGCGGCCCTCCACATAAATTAAACTACCCTTATGTAAATATTTTTGGGCCAATTCTGCTAAGCCGCGCCAAAGAACAACGGTATGCCATTCTGTTTGAGAGATTAATTTCCCCGATCTGTCTTTATACGTTTCTGTGGTTGCTAATGGAAATTTAGCCACTCCGATATTTCCATCCAGATGTTGAACATCAGGATCTTTTCCAAGATTTCCGATAAGCATTACTCTATTAACACCTCTCATACATTTGGTTTTTAGGTCATCTAATTGGAATCTCTCTTAAAAATACCCCTTTTTAATAAACAAAAGAATACCTACAAAAAAAATAACAACAGGTAAAGTAATCAGGTTATTGGCTGGATAAATCTGTGGTGGAAAGCCAGTCATTAATAATTTTAGGGAAAGCTAATTCGGCTACTTTCTGCTTTTTATACCAGTCTCTCTTTTTAAAGCTCTCAGGTATTTCCAATAATTCAACATGAATAAACTTTGCCTTAATTTGTTGATGTGTGAGTTGTTGGGTATACTGTTCTGATTGGTTTACAATGATGGCGGATTGAATGCCAAGTTGACTTTTCAAAAAATCAAGAATGATGGTTTGATTCCAGTTGATGGTATCATCCGATTCCAATAAATAAAATTCATACAAATTTTCCCAGATGTCTTTTTGAATACGCTTCTGCACAAACAGTTTTTGTTTGTATTCGAAAATGAAATAATGGAAGTTCCTTTTCTTTTTTGTAAGTCGCTTTTCTTTTACGGGTAATTGATTTACTGTAACATCTTTAAACGCCTTACAATGCCTATGCAGGGGGCATTCTATGCAATCAGGAGTAAATGGTTTACACACCGTAGCACCAAAATCCATGATTGCTTGATTAAACGCTGCAGGATCTGATTTATACAATAATTGCGCTGCTTGTTGTTGAAAATGTTGCTTACCAGCCGTGCTATCAATAGGAATTTGTGTGCCAAAATATCTGGATAAAACACGATACACATTTCCATCCACTACTGCATAAGGTAATTCAAATGCAAATGAAGCAATT
>CAIJZG010000173.1 GCA_903825065.1 uncultured Bacteroidota bacterium | reverse complement strand
CCAACCGTATTTTTAAAATTAATTGTTTATCAAAAGCATTTCATTTTAGTCTTACTGAAGAATAAACAGGAGGGGATAGGAGGATATAGAGTTCAGAGCTAATTATAGCGGAGGCAGTTTGGCAAGTTTTCCACTTGAATCGAATGGAGTAATTACTTCATTTACGCAACACATTGTTCACGAGGGAAGCAGTATCAACAAGCAAAGACAAGAAAAAGCACATGTTCATTCTGTATTTTTTAGTAGAGATGAAAAATTCCTATTAACGCCCGACCTCGGAATGGATAAAGTTTATATTTATCAATTCGATAGTAATCTTAAATCACCATTACATAATTCTGCACAAAAATTTATTAGTTGTGAGCCGGGAAGTGGGCCAAGACATTTAGAGTTTTCGCCGAAAGGCAACTTTGTTTACATCATTGAAGAATTGAGTGGTACAGTTTCGGTGCATAGTTATCTTAATGGCCAAACAAAATTCGTTCAACGAATAGCAACCCATGCAGCAGATTTTACTGGCCAACCCGGCAGTGCGGATATACATTTATCACAAGATGGAAAGTTTCTTTATGCTTCTAATCGGGGCAAAGAAAACAATATTGC
Organism: uncultured Bacteroidota bacterium; assembly: GCA_903825065.1. GTDB lineage: Bacteria > Bacteroidota > Bacteroidia > Chitinophagales > Chitinophagaceae > Sediminibacterium. Next base: position 1,825 of record CAIJZG010000173.1, on the reverse strand, counting down.
TATTTATAAAGTTGATCAAATTAAAGGTACCCTCACTTCAATTGGATATGAGCCGACCAAGGGTGAAGGACCAAGAAATTTCAGCATTGATCCAACAGGAAATTTTTTACTAGTTGCGAATCAATTAACAAATAATGTAGAAATATTTAAAAGGGATGGCAATACAGGATTATTAACAAATACAGGGAATAGTATTAGTATTCCAAATCCTGTTTGTTTGAAATTTTTGGCTAAGAAATAATAAATATTAAAAAAACCTCCAGTTTATTATTACATAATTGGAGGTTTTTTTTAAACACTTTCTTTCTGAAATAATGCAGGAATCGTTTTTAAAATCAATAGTATATCATAAAAGAAGGAATGATTCTTAGCATAGTCATTATCTAACATTAATCTTTCTTCCTCTGACATAGCACCCTTACCCCTTTTTTCAACCTGCCAGAGACCTGTTATTCCGGCAGGTGCCATAAAACGAAGTGCATATCTATCTGTTGTCAATTTTTCAGCTTCATAAAGTGGCAGTGGTCTATTTCCAACAATGCTCATGTCGCCTATCAATACATTTACCAATTGTGGTAATTCATCAATACTTGTATTTCTCAAAAATTTACCCACTTTAGTAACCCTCGGATCATCTTTTATTTTTATAAAAGCTGCATTAGCTGATGCTTTTTTAAGGATGGCATATTTTTTTTCGCACCAATGATAATTATCAGCATAAACTGGGAAACGACATTTTCCGCCACTTGCCAAACACCATTCACAAAGAACAGGGGATTCATCAATTGGTAAATTATTGACTGAAGCCTCCATATTATATTGATTTAAGTGTTTTAAATCTTTCAATCTTTGATCGGCATTTATATACATGGATCGAAACTTGAAAAATTTAAAAATCTTATACCCAGTTCCAACTCTCAATGAATAATAAAAAACAGGTCCTTTTGATTCAATACTTACAGCAAGAATTACTAATAATAAAATGGGCGAAAGAATTAAAAGTGCGGCACCGGCAAAAACTATATCAAATACTCTTTTAAATGAAAATATTTTGTATGTTTTAAAAACTTTCCTTTGAAAGCTAGAATTAATCAATGACCAATTATCAGTGCAAAAATTAATTCTTATTTCGAGCGACTTAATCTGAATTGGACAAACAAATACATCCGTTACTCCTGCATTTAACGAAAGCGTTTTCATGTTTTCGTTTATGTATGTAGTAATAATAAAAAAGGGGACTGAAGGCATTCCTTTTTTTTGAAGGAATGCTACAATAGATATTCCATAAGACCCCATAATTTCTGCTTGTGAAATTATGGCAACAATTGGCAAATCCTTTTCATGCCACTGTACACATAAATCTGAAATGCTTGAAAATTTTTGTAATACTGCTCCATTAAAATTACCTGAATCCAGTATACGCCAGATTTCATCATCAGTATTTAAAATAGCTAAAATTGGTGCTGCCATTAAAATTAGATTATTAAATTTTGCCCATCCTTCTCAAGATGTTTTTTAGCCTCGCATCCAATTCTTTTGGGTTAAAGGGTTTAGTTAAAAAGTCATCAGCTCCAGCATCAAGGCATTTTAATTTAATTTCAATATCGTCTTTTCCTGAAAGTATTATAAATGGTATGGATTTAAAAAAACCACTATTTCTTACTTGTTCCAGAAAACTGAAACCGTCAAGACTGGGAACATTTAAATCAGACAAAATGATATCGGTAATATTCCCAGATTGTAAAAAATTCAACCCATCCATCCCATTGGAAAAAATAGTTACTTCATAATTCACACTAAGAATTTCATTCAAAATAGATTGAAT
>CAIJZG010000172.1 GCA_903825065.1 uncultured Bacteroidota bacterium | reverse complement strand
TGAAGTAAAATATCCAACATGTTCAGCTGCGAATACAGGACTTAATCCAGTTATAAAAACTGCCGAACACATAATCTTTGCATAACCTGCCGTCTCATAATAAAGAGGATCGCCAGGCACAAGAACTGGATTATTATTTAGAGCCAAACGCCTGCCTCTTTCAATGATCATTTCTTTTTGTACCCGTTGAGAAAAAATTACATTAGTATGTAAAAAACAGATACCCGCTAAAAAAAAGATAATTAATTTTTTCATAAACAAATATTACAATACTTATTTATGATAAATATAATCAGCATTATCCACTTGGGATGCTACTTGAGGATTGTTTTAATTATTCCAAATATTTAACCACCCTCGTAAATTTCCCATTTGCATTAACACCCTCCAAAACAATTTGCAATTTTTTACTCGAGTCGTTATTGTAAAAATCAATTTTGATTTTTTGATTCTTAGAATCAGTTTTTAAAAAAGGGTTCCAGTATAAAGTAGTTCTAGTATCTGCTAGAAAATTTCCTGTTGGCATTTCATAATTAGGACTGTAAAATTCTTTGAAAACAGAATATCCCCCTAGAATAGAAGTCTCAAGTTCCTTACTTGGTTTTGCTCCATCTATTTTGGTAGAAGCATGCTTCGTATAAATTGCAATGATGCCACCCGGAATAGAAGAATATTGGGCGTTACCTCCACCTACTACTCCTACAAAAGGAGGACGAAGAACTTTAATATAAGCAATATTCGAAAGAGGTATTGATGGCAACCCGCTCGTACTGTAACAATTTGTCACTTGTTGTTCATCCAAAAAAAATATTGAATTCGAGTTCAATACCCGCTGGGAAAGTTTTCCGCTTAAATAGCTTGCAATGTCCCCTGCACCTCTCGCTGTAATATCATTTTCTAAATCAAAATAAAATCCATCCCCACCTTTGAACATGCCAGAAGTATATTCTTCATCTAATATTTGAATATTGGATTTCATAAATGAATGAACAACTACTTCTTTTAAAGTAGCAGATTCCATTTGCTTTCGCAATTTTTCTTGTTCTAATAAATAGTAATTCAGTTTTTCTTTTGCAATGGTTTCATTCCAACTTTCTTTGTACTCATTCTTAACAAGAGAAATCTTCTTCGTATTATTTTTTAATAAACCATTTTCAAAGTTAATCTTTCCAAAATTTCTAAACCTTGCGAGTCCATTTAAAGAATAAGAAATACGTGAAGTATCATAAATCAAACTAGTCTTTCCCTCAAAGCTCCCATCTTTATTTACTGGTAGAAATAGCATTTGCATACTGCTATCTTTTCCTTCAATGGCAATATTTATAAAGAGATCTTTCGGCAACTTTGTTTTTGATCCCAGTAAAATATTGCCGGCCAGTTTCATATAGTCATTCTCGATGGGATATTTTAAAACTGGCAATACCCCTAATCTCATTTTGTCCCAATCAAATTTGCGCCAGCCATTTGTGAGCATCACTAAATCAAGATGATCTGCTACACTATCTGCATCGCTAGAAAAATAATAAGCTGGATTCACTATTTTCCCACGAATCTCGTTACTCAATAAAAAATCGGAATATATAGTTTGTTGTTCCGGAATCACAATAGAAGCATCCGTAATTGATACAGACATATTTGCTTCAATGGTATCTGCTACTTGAACTTCAATGGTGTTTTTCCCGCGCTTATTCAGATCCGAATTAGTTATAGAAACTTTTGCATTGAATTCGGGCAATTGATTATTTACAAAAACAATCCGTTCTGCCAATGGCAACCAATCGCTGGTGAATAACGAAAACTGCACAAT
>CAIJZG010000171.1 GCA_903825065.1 uncultured Bacteroidota bacterium | reverse complement strand
TTCCACTCATTATTGATCTTTTCTAGCATCTTCATTTCATAAGAATAGGTAGAAATTCCATACTTGGATGTAGATACCTCGTCGTGACTTGCCCAAGCAGACTTTCCCTTAACACTTATTTTGTAATTACTATTTGCATAAGTACCACCATTGCCTAAGAATTGTGGCGCTGTTTGCACCATATTTGAGGGTGGCACATCAATTGTTTTACCTTCTTTGGTTGATATCAGAACCCTCGTATAAGGTTGGATATGCCAGCAATTTGCATGAGCTATCCCATCTCCACTCCTCCAGGTAGTGCATTCTCTTTCAATTAATTCCTTTATTTCAGCTGTTTGATTCTTACTGCTTACACAACTTACAATTGAACTAATTAAAAAGATAAAGAAAGTAATTTTTAATACATTAAAATAATTCATATGGTAATATTTAATTAAATTGATCATTTAGATGAAAGATATCATCTTTCAATTTACGAAATTGCAAGATGATATCTATGACTTATAAAATACAAGTATGATAAAATATCAAAGAGAATACAATCTTAGTTCTGAGGAATTTGTAGAAGTACTAAAGAAATCAACTTTAGCAGAAAGACGCCCCGTAAATGATCCTGAAAGGATTTCAAAAATGTTAACTCATGGTAATATCATTATAACTGCTCGAGATGAAGGCAAATTAGTTGGGGTGTCTAGGTCTTTATCAGATTTTGCATTTTGTACTTACCTATCTGATTTGGCAGTTGATGAGTCTTACCAAAAAAGCGGGATAGGTAAAATGTTGATTCGTTTAACGAAACTAGAAGCACCAATGGCGAAACTTATTTTATTGTCAGCTCCTAAAGCAGTAGAATATTATCCGAAAATTGGAATGAAAAAATGGGAACAATGCTATGTGCTAGATAATTTAGCTGACTTAAAGTAATTAAGATAATATGTAAGATTCTATTCAGCCTTTGAATTAAATTCTTGCAGTTTTTTATGCATTACCCTAAACCATAAGGGAGGAATCAATGAGAGCAATATCATCCCTGGATACCCAGTCGGCATTTGAGGTGAATGCTCAAAATTTCTTAAAATCTGATATTTCCTAGAAGCCATATAATGGTGATCACTATGTCTGCTTAGTTCGAATAATAGTAATCTACCCATAATATGATTACTATTCCAGCTATGAATTGGAAGAACTCTTTCGTAATTATTTTCTCCTTTTTTTATTCTCTTCAATCCATAGTGTTCAATATAATTAACAGATTCAAGTAGAAGCGCTCCAATGAAAGCAGCAATTAGAAAAAGCATCATTGTGTTTAACCCGAATGCCCAATAAATCAATATTAAGAATACAATTTGAAATATTTGAAAATAAAACATCTCGTTATTTATATTGAAAAATTTCGATTTTTTCTTCGCTTCTGATATAGAAATTTTCCAAGCCCCCAAATAAGTCCCAATAAGTGTTTGTGGTAAAAAGACATATAAAGATTCATTCAGCTTGGCAGAACTAGGATCCTCAGGGGTAGATACATTTTTGTGGTGCCCTTTATTATGTTCTATAAAGAAATGCATATATAAACTTGTAAGGAGCAGTGACTTTGCTAAAAAATGCTCAAAACCGTTTACTCTATGGCCAAGTTCATGAGCAACATTAATACCAAAAATCCCACAAAGCAAACCCATGCTTATTGTTCTTCCTATTATGTCTATGCTAGATAGATTGGATTGGCAGAGCCTCGACAAAAACAGCCAAAGTAAAGTATATTGAAAAATTACAACCAGATATAAAATAAGATCGTACTTAATATCATTTTTAGCCATTTCCTCTGCTGCTTTTTCAAGGTTTTTGGTATCAGGAGAAATGAATAATTCAATGAATGGAATTAAACCAAATGAATAGATTAATGGTAACCAAACTATTAAGCCAGTTTTTGTAAATGATAGATAACCCAAAAAAAACAATAGAAAAGGGGTTAAGTATTTAATGGATCTAGTCATATTGCATCATCAAGTTTGAGCAACTATCTTTAAATTTATAATTATATTATCATCAAATTACTTAGGCAATTCAATTTGATTATATTAGAACATTGATTGCAATTCTAATATAATACAATTAGTTGTATCCAGTTTTTTAAATTTGAACCAAATATTCATTTGAACGCACTTAGATTGTCTGACTTAATGAAAAGCATTTATATAAACACCAATTTAGTTATTCAAAATAAATTAAAACTTCTAAGTTTTATAGCCTATTTATTTATTGGAGCAAATGCTGCCTTTTCTCAAACTAATGTAGTAACCCAGCATAATGATTTCGGAAGAACGGGATGGTATAATAAGGAAACTGTTCTGAACAAAAAAAATGTAAGCCAGTCAACATTTGGTAAAATATTTACAAGGAAGGTGGATGAACAAATGTATGCTCAACCATTAATAGTCAGTAATGTAAATATTCCAAATTTTGGTTTACACAATATCGTTTACCTAAGTACTGTAAATAATACTGTCTACGCTTATGATGCAGACTCTGCCAATGTTTCAGATCCTTACTGGAAAATAAATCTAACTCCAGTTAACTCAAGACCGATTTTGCAAAAAGATCTTGTAGGAGCTTGCCCAGGCAATTTTCAAAGTTTCATTGGAATTGTTGGAACACCTGTTATAGATACAGTTTCAAATACTATTTATTTGGTAGCTAGAAGTATTGATACGGTTACAAAAATTGTTAGTCAGGCCTTACATGCACTTGATATTAGAACAGGAAATGAAAAATCAAATAGTCCTTTATTAATTAAGGCTTCTGTGAAAGGGACTGGCGATGGCAGTGTAAATGGTGTTGTAAACTTTGATCCACTTAGAAATAATCAGAGACCAGGTCTATTACTTTTAAACGGAGTTGTATATATTGGATTCTCTTCACACTGCGATTGGGGTCCTTATCATGGTTGGATTTTAGGATACGATGCAAATACACTTGCTCAAAAATTTGTTTATAATGCAACCCCGAACGGTTACAATGGGGGTATCTGGATGAGCGGAACTGGTATTGCAGCAGATTCATCAGGTAATATCTATTTTGCTACTGGGAATGGCTCAGTGGGAAATACTAATGATCCCACCAATCTCATAAACCGATCAGAATCTGTAATAAGAATGAATCCTAAAGATTCTTTACAGCCAGTTAAAGATTATTTTACTCCAAGTAATTTTCAAACTTTAGAAGCCGGCGATTTGGATTTAGGAACTAGTGGTGTGATGATTATACCAAGTTCAAACAGAACAATCACAGGTTGTAAAGACGGTAATTTGTATCTCTTAAATCAATCTAATTTAGGAGGGTACAATACTTCTTTCAATAATAATGTGCAAACAGTTAATCTCGGGAATGCAGCTAATATGCATGCACAATTTACCTATTATGGGGGAACCCAAAAGGAATACACCTATTTCTGGCCAGAAAACACTGCCCTAAAGGCAATACCATTTAATAGAGGATTAGGGTTACTTGACCAGCAAAACATTATAACAAGTGGTGTTCAAGGTCCTGTTGGTCAAACTGGTGCCATGTTATCAGTTTCTTCCAATGACAAGTATGATTCAACTGCGATATTATGGGCCAGTTATCCGGTAAATTGTGATGGAGAAAACTTTAATTGTCCAGGCATCCTAAGAGCCTTTGATGCAACGGATGTTACAAAAGAGCTTTGGAATTCTGGAACTTATATGATTGATTATCCAGGAAATTTTGCAAAATTTAGCAGTCCCGTAATTGCTAATGGAAAAGTTTATCTAGGAACTTTTTCAAATCAACTGATTGTTTATGGAGTAAAAGCAAATATCCCTGATACCTGTATCACCCCTAATATTGCATTGAATAAACCAGCGTATGCTTCTAGTGAATCAAGCTCACTTACGCCCATCTCAGCTGCATTTGATGGGAACCCAACTACTCGATGGTCAAGTATTTTTCAAGATCAACAATATATTTTTGTGGACTTGCAGAAAAGATATGATATCTGTAATGTGCATATTTCTTGGGAAACAGCTTTAGGTAAAGATTTTCAAATACAAGTGAGCGACGATTCAACTCATTGGGCTACTGTTGCAGATATTACAAACAATACATCCTATTCAAATTTAATTCCAGTTCAAGCATCTGCCCGATATATCAGATTATATGGATTAACTCGAGGTACCATATATGGTTTTTCGATTTATGAATTTGAAGTATTTGGGCAATTAAGCGCTATTCAATGCGTGTCTCCAAATCAGTTTTCAGTAAGTAATATTTATGAAAATGCTGTTACTCTAAATTGGAATAATAATGGTGCAGATAAATTCATCGTCAAGTACAAAACAGTAGCTGAAAATAGTTGGAAACAAGTTGTTACTCCTGATTTAAAACTTGATTTGAAAAACCTCAATTGCGGGACTGACTATTATTATACGGTTCAAGGAATTTGTAGTTCAAGTGATACTAGTATTATTATAGGCAATCAAGCATTTACAACTCTGCAATGTGGTTCTAATTGCGGAATATTACCTTCCCGATGGTCATCTCAAGATATTGGAGCTACAGTAATTTCAGGTTCTGCATGTTACAATGCAGGTACATTTACACTTCGTGCTTCTGGTGCGGATATTTGGGATGTTAGCGATCAGTTCCATTATGCGAATGTTCTATTAAATGGTGATGGAACAATTACAGCAAGAGTTACATCAATGGATAAATCTGATCCTTGGAATAAATGTGGCATTATGTTTAGAGAAAGTTTGGATGCCTCTGCTCGACATGCATTCATCTCACTAACTAGTGGAAACGGAATAGCTTTTCAATATAGACAAACTTCTGAGGGATTTAGTACTAATCAGAATTTAACTGGATTTAATGCTCCATTTTGGATTAGGTTGGTAAAAGCAAATAGTACATATACTGCCTATGGTTCAAAAGATTCTTTGAATTGGTTCAAAGTTGGGAATACAGTTGATTTAGGCTTTGGTGCAAATACGCCCATTTATTGTGGACTCGCATTATCTAGCCATAATACTAATTTACTTTCTGTGGCAACCATAGATCACCTGTCTTCCTTTGGATTTACAGATTTGCAACTATTGAATTTTAGCGGGGAACTTATTTCTGGACACCAAATCAAATTAGACTGGACTACTACACTTGAATTAAATACTGATTATTTTATTCTAGAAAGAAGTATAGACAATACTAATTTTTATGAAATAGATTCTATCAATGCAAAAAATCATGGAAAATTCACAACTAATTATTCTTTTATCGATTCAAATGCCAATCAAGGCCTAAATTTTTATCGATTAAAAATTGTAGATAAATTAGGTAACTACCAGTATTCGAATTTGGTAGTAATAAGAATACCTAATGGACAAAATCCGCTCGTTTGGCCTAATCCTGCTAAGCAGGTTATTAATATTTCAAAAGGGTCAGAAAATATCACACAGGTAATAGTTTATGATATTCTTGGAAGAAGAGTTGCACAAATATTAAATAGTGACGGATTGAATTATCTACAAATAAATAGCAGCAATTTTTCTGTTGGCGTATATATTGTAGAAAGCAGAACAGATAAAAGTGTATATAGAAATAAAATTATAAAAAGATAAATAAATTTAGAATTCAAAAATCTGGTAAATAATATGAATTCGAATGTTGATGCATACTTGAGTAAAGCAAAAAGCTGGCAGGAAGAAGCAGCGGCATTAAGATTAATTCTGATGGAATGTGGTCTTACGGAAACTTTCAAATGGCGCGCACCATGTTAGATGTTCGGTGATGCTAATATTATAATACTTCATTTATTTAAAGACTATTGCGCCTTGGGATTTTTTAAAGGAGCGTTACTATTGGATGAACAACAAATTCTAAGTAAACCAGGAGAGAATTCACAGTCTGTTCGCATGGCTAAGTTTACCAATGTAAAAGATATTAAAAAGCGAAAGACTATATTGAAAGCTTATATATATGAAGCCATTGAAGTAGAAAAAGCTGGTATAAAAGTTGAATTAAAGCTGAGTAAAAATTTAGAACTTCCGGAAGAGTTTCAACATAAGTTGAACAGTAATCCTACTTTAAAAAAAGCTTTTGAAGCATTAACTCCAGGAAGGCAAAGAGCTTATAATCTCTATTTTTCAGCACCTAAACAATCTGCTACTCGAACTTCAAGGGTAGAAAAATATGTTTCACAAATACTTTGTGGAAAGGGTATTAATGATTGTACTTGTGGATTCTCTAAAAAAATGCCACAATGCGATGGATCACATAAACATATTAAATGAGAAAAGAAATATAATAAAAATTTTATAACTATTTATTTTATGTGTTCATCAAAATTGTTGAATTAATAAAATTGATTTGTAAATTGCGGCCTCATTGAATATTTAAGTATTGAAGTTTGTTATTGTATTGAGCGCCTTTTTTATCCTACCTCTTGCATTAATGGCGCAGCAGAAGGCAGTTGTTTATGAACAGCAAATTTGGCCTGGTTATAATGCCAATATTAAATTCAGCAAAAGATGGGGGATTTGGCTAGACGGAGAAATACATACGAATGACAATTATTTCAATAATTTTTCACAATTTACTTTTCGATTTGCCGGTACTTATTTTTTAAAAAATAATAATAAATATACTGCCGGGTATGGCTATACTGATTATTTACCTGGGGATGCTCAAAAAAATATTTCTATACCAGAACATTTTATTTGGCAACAATTCCAATGGTTTAATAATTCCAGTAAACATAAGCTCATGCAATGGATTAGAGCAGAAGAAAAATGGAAAGAAAATCTACTGAACGATTCAACAAAAGCAAGTAATTACACAAATACGTATAAACTACGATACAATATATATTACCAATTGCCTTTAAGTAAAAGGGTCTTCGATCCAAAATCTTTGTCTATTGCCTTTAGCGATGAAATCTACCTATACTATAGTCCAACATTGACTAATCATGTTTTTGACCAGAACCGTATTTTTATCGGGTTTAGTTACGCAGTAAATAAGCATGACAACTTTGTTTTCGGCTACATGAATATCCAACAGCAAAATTCATCTGCTACACAATGGAAATTATCCAGTATAGTGAAAGCAACTTTATTTTTAAATCTTGGTTACTGATTGATCACCTCAATTCCACTGATACATTAGCGATAAATCGATTTCACTATTTTATAGTTCTGTTAATCATAATTAAAAAATCAATTATGTGAGATATATTTCTGATATTAGTTCAAAAATATATACAATGAAATGTAAGAACAATCAATATTCACTTTTCTCTTTCTTTCTTGTAATAGGATTTGTTTTTATAAATAGTAATACTAGGGCTCAAGTAAAAACATTGTTAGCTCTTTCAAAGGGGGATCATGTTTTGGCAATAATTGATCCGATAACTTTAAAAACAAAGACGCGTATTCCTGTTGGAGATGATCCTCATGAAGTGATTGCTTCTTCTGATGGTAAATCAGCTTTTGTGTCTAATTCTTATGGGTCAAATCCACATGAAATAGATATGATAGATCTTGTTAGTCAAAAACGTTTGAAGGATATCAATATTCAACCTTTATCTGCGCCTCATGGATTAGATTTTGCTGATGGTAAATTGTGGTTCTCTGCAGAAGGTGCCAGTGCGGTTGGAAGATATAATAATGCTACCCATGAAGTTGATTGGTCAATGGGTACTGGTCAAGACCGCACGCATATGATTTATGTGAGTGCTGATGCAAAAAAAATATTTACAACGAATGTAAATGCAGGCACCGTAAGTATTTTAGTAGATACATTAGTTAAACCTCGTTTTGGTCCACCACCAGCACAAAAAGGACAAACCGCTCAAAGTGTTCCGCCTCCTGCATTTCAACCTAAAATACAACACCAATGGTTGCAAACTGTTGTGCATGTAGGAAAGGGATCAGAAGGATTTGATGTAACACCCAATGGTAAAGAATTGTGGACTGCTGCTGCGGATGATGGAACAATTTGGATTGTGGATCTTATCAATAAGAAAACCATAAAAAGTCCTTCCATAAAAGCTATTGGCGCAAACAGATTAAAATTTACGCCTGATGGTAAACTTGCCTTAGTATCCAGTTTAAGAACTGGTGACTTATACATAATAGATGCAGAAAGCCGCCAATTGATAAAGCAATTAAAGTTAGGAAAAGGATGTGCGGGTATTTTACCGGATAATGATAACAAAATTGTCTATGTAGCTTGTAGTGCAGACAATTATATTGCGGTGATTGATTTACAAAAAATGCAGGTGATTAATAAGATTGAATTGGCTGGCCCTGATGGTTTAGCATGGGCAATCTTACAATAAACTATATATTTTTTATTTGTTTTGCCGGGTTACCCGCTACGATGGTATTGTTTGGTACATCTTTTGTTACAATAGCACCTGCTGCTACAATTGAATTTTCTCCAATGGTAATACCAGGTAAAATTGTAGCAGATGCACCAATCCATGCATTGTTTTTTATTACTATGGGTTTACCTATTAAACAGTTTCTTTGAGCAGGATCGATAGGATGGTTTTCAGAAACCAAATTCACTTTTGGTCCGATTAAAACATTGTCTCCAATGGTAATTCCTCCCATATCTAAAAAAGAGCAGGCATGATTAATGAATACATTTTTGCCTATCTTGATATAACGTCCAAAATTAGTATGGAAGGGTGCAAAAATGGTGGTACTCTTATCAATTTTACTGCCGATAATATCGCTCAAGCGTTCTCTGAACTGGTCTGAATTTGTGGATGCATTTAGCTCAGGCGACAAACTCAAAGTTCTGTCTTTAAAAGCAATGATTTCTTTAAAAGCAGGATCGTCTAATCGAAATGGGTTTCCCGATTGCATTCTTTCTAGTAGTTCCCTATTCATATTTTTTTATTAAAGCATAAATTTATGAATAGGGAACTATAGAATTTCGTAATGGAGAATAATTTATTTTATCATTTTTAATTTCATTGCATCTGGATCCCAATGCACAATTTTTTTTGTAAGAAAACTTTCGTTACAGGATAAAGCAGGTGCTGCGGCTCTAAATCCAAATTCAGCATTCTCAACAACGGCTTTACCCGTTCTGATAGAATCGAAGAAGTTGGTGATATGATCTAAATGGTCGCTATAACCTACTGGTGCTTTAAAAAGAATATCTGCTTTTGTTTTTCTTTTTCTTTGTTCGATAGTCCATTTGGCGTCATAATCTTTCTGCATTTCATCTTGCATAGATTTTGAAAAAGTAAATAAAGAATCATAACCGCCAAATCCCGGAGCTTCTGGCATTAAGCTATGTTTCAATGTTATATTATTTCCATTTACTTCTATAACACCTTCTGATCCTATTAATCTAATAATTTCTTGTCCGCCAGTTCCGCTTATGAAATTCACTTGAAGTGTCATCAAAAATGCAGCATGCTCTTTCGTTTCTGGGTATTGTAATACACCTGACATTACATCAGGTAAATTTCTACCATCTTTCCAATAACTAAATTGGCCTGTACTAAAAATGCTTTCAGGACCTTTTGAATTTGTCATAAAGTGAGTACCGCTAAGTAAGTGAATAAATAAATCACCTGCAACACCAGTACCAAATTCTTTATAGGCTCTCCACCAGAAGAATTTCTTTGCATCGAAAGTCATTTTTTCTGTGACTTCAATGAATTTATCCCAATTGGTGGTTAGGGCACTAGCATCTTTTGGTATGGTATATTCCCAAGCCCCTATTGAACTTTGTCGGTCATATACGGCGTTAACCATATTTAGCTTGCCTATCTCTCCAGCGGCAACCAATTCTTTTGCTTTTGCATATCCAATACTACTTACGCGCTGGCTGCCTACTTGTAAAACCTTGCCTGATTTTTTAGCTGCCTCCAACACCGGGTAGCCTTCGCTGATTTTATATACCATTGGCTTTTCGCAATACACGTGTTTGCCTTTAGCTAAAGCATCTAGTGTGATTCGTGCATGCCAGATGTCGGTGGTACAAATGAAAACTGCATCTATATCTTTTCTATCTAATAGATCTTGATAATTTCTGGTTGTGAAAAGTTCTTTACCGTAAGTTTCTTTCGCATTTTCAATTCTTCCGGTATATAAATCACAAATACCTGCCAATTCTACTCCTGGCACTTTAAGTGCGGTCGTCAAATCAAAATGACCTTGTACTCCATATCCAATAACACCGATTCGAATTTTATCGTTCGATGAAATTTTCCTGTCATAGGTTAACATTCTCTCTTCAGCTTTTCCACTTGCAGCAAGTGATGATAAAGGACTAGTTGCAGCTAACAAACTAGTAGCCCCAATTTGTTGTAAGAATTTTCTCCTTGAGTTATTGCAATTATTTAGCATAAATAGATATTAATAAATTGAAATGATTATTTTACTTTATAACTGACAAAGGCAATTTGTTTACTGTCTGCACTCCAAGAAGGAACATTAATAGTTCCTTGGCCGCCATAAAATACATCAGTAAGATCTTTGATCTCTTTTGTAACTGTATTCATTAATCGAAGTTTTACATTTTTACCAAAAAGATGATTTTGTTTTTCATCTGAAGTATAGGAAATATAAACAATCCACTTGTTATCTGGAGATGGGTGTGCAAACCAATTGCTGTTATCATCAAAAGTTAACTGTTCTTGATTAGTGCCATCAGTCTTCATTCTCCAGATCTGCATATGACCAGTTCTATAGGAGTTGAAATAAATATATTTGCCATCAAAAGAATAATCAGGTCCATCATCTAGGCCTTCGGCAGTTGTAATTCTTTTTTCTTCACCGCCTTCTACGCTAATAGTATAAATATCGAAGTTGCCATTACGTTCAGCGCAGTAAGCTAGGGTTTTGCCATCACGGCTCCAGCCATGCCAATAGGATACCACTTCTTTTGTTACTCGCCTTGGTTCGCCTCCAGAAATTGGAATAATAAAGATGGCTGATTTGTAAGGCTTTGGAGACGGATCATCTTTAACATTATGACTAACTACCAACCATTTTTTATCTGGAGAAATGCCATGATCGTTATTGCATGCTGTAGCATAACCTGTATTAAGTAAACCTAATTTTTTTGTTTTTAAATCGACAGTATAAATTTTGCCGTAGCTATTCACGATCAGATAATTATCTGGATGCCAATTGGGGGCTTCTATGTGTGATTTGATTACAAGAACAGTATCGATATAGCCAGTATTGATATTTATGGTTTGAATATAACTAGTAGTATCAGACACCGATTTTGCAATAACCGTTAAAGAAAGGAATATGCAAAAAACCGAAATGCAGATTTTTCGGAAATTATTTTGAAAGCAGAGCAATCGAAAATTGGTTTTCATAAACGAAGTATTTTTGTAAAATTTAAAATCCGAGTTAATTGTGTTATATCAAATGTAATAATATTATCTTTATTATCTAAAAAAAAGAAAATAGACCATATATTAACCTTTTACACTTGTATGAAGTAAAGAAATGAACCCTTTTAATGCTAGTTTTACATTGGACTATATTGAGCTATTATGAAGAAATTTGACATTGATAGTTATATAGCACATCTTTCTATTGATTGTGTAATATTTGGATACAAGGATCTTGAGTTAAAGATATTGGTCTCTAAATCAAAATTTTATAAAGAGATTTGGGCTTTGCCAGGTGGTTATATTTTTCAAACAGAGTCAATTGATACGGCCGCAAATAGAATTTTAAAAGAAAGAACTTGTTTAGAGAATATTTATTTAGAACAGTTTCGAGTATTTGGTGATGAAAATAGGGTGGTGGGAAGTAATAATAATAGCACTCTTAAGGAAGGCCTCAAGCTATATGACAAAAAAAGGTTTAATAAAAAAGTGATTGATTGGCTAACAAGCAGATTTATTTCTATTGGCTATTATGCGCTAGTAGATATTAATTTAGTGGAACCACACAAAGGAGAATTTGATCAATGCCTTGAATGGCGCAGTATAAATGATATCGAAAAAATGATGCATGATCATAAAGAAATGGTAGCTGCAGCTTTAGAATCACTTCGTTTAAATTTTGATATTAAACTCAATGGTTTTAATCTCTTGCCTGAAACTTTTACAATGAAAGAGTTACAAGAATTGTATGAAGCAGTTTATACTAAACCATTTGCCAGTAACAACTTTCAAAAGAAGATTCTTGATCTGAATGTACTTGAGAGATTAGAAAAGAAATTTACTGGGGCACAAAATAAAGCACCCTATTTATATCGATTTAAAAAGGTCTAAGTAAATAAAAGCCATATTTAAACTATATGAAAATTAATATTCAAGGAATTACTATTAATGATATTAAACTATTACAGGAAATAGGCATTCAAACTTTTACTGAAACATTCTCATCAGCAAATAGTGAGGAGAATATGGCTCAATACTTAAAAGTGTAAATCGTCAGCATAAAGTAGACTAAATATAATTAATTTTAAGATAGTGTTTCCATTATTCATGAATCACTAAACAAAATGACATGGAACCTAAGAACAAACAAACCACAGAGAACTTTATTACAGACATCCGTCGTAAAACCAGGCGAGTATT
>CAIJZG010000170.1 GCA_903825065.1 uncultured Bacteroidota bacterium | reverse complement strand
ATTTGATTTATTTCATCTTACTTTCTCTTATTTCAAGTTTAGTAAGGTTGATTACTATTTCATTTTTGATTTTAAAACAATCTTTTTAGGAATTGTATTTAACATTATTATACAATTCTTAAACCATGTTTTATTATGATTGATGATAAGTTCATAAAAAAAATTAAATGGATAGAAGCGAATTTTTATCGAAAATTGGATTAGGAGCATCTTCTTTATTATTGTTAACCTGCATGGGTGGTTGTGAAAAAACCAGCAATGTGCCTAACGCTCCAACTAATGTAAATATTAGTATAGATCTAACACAGCCTGCTTATGCCGCATTGAATAACCCAGGTGGATATATCTACATAAATGGAATTATTGTTGCTCAAGCAACTTCAGGTTCTTTTTTAGCTGTATCTCAATATTGTACCCACCAAGGTGCGAATGTCTTTTATCAGACTTCAACAAATTCCTTTTATTGCCCAAGTCACGGTTCAAATTTTAATACAAACGGTGCGGTTTCTCATGGTCCTGCTTCTACTCCTCTAAGAGGTTATAATATTGTACATACTGGTAACACCCTTACTATTACAGGTTAAATTTATTAATTGCCCAAAAAGTCTTTAATAGCTTAGTTTATTTTTTTTATTGATATCGTTTATTTGGTACTAATTGATTGATTTTTGTAATGATTGCTTATAATAGTTTCTTAATTTGTGTAAGTTTTCTAAACTGATTTACTCAATATAGATTCTTCCCTATGGCAAAGTATACCCTTAAGATCAACAGCAAAAAATTTGAAGTTGATGTAGATCCAAATACCCCTGTACTTTGGGTTTTACGCGATCATATTAATTTAATTGGTACTAAATATGGTTGTGGCGTTGGTTCATGTGGTGCTTGTACCATTCATTTAAATGGCAGAGCATTAAGATCTTGCCAATTGCCTGTTTCAGCAGTTGGAGTTCAAGAAATTACAACCATTGAAGGTTTGTCAGAAAATGGAGAACATCCCGTTCAAAAAGCCTGGATCGAACAAGACGTGGCCCAGTGTGGGTATTGCCAAACAGGTCAAATAATGACTGCTGCTGCATTATTAAAGAGCAAGCCCAATCCCACTGATGAAGATATTGATAGCTATATGAGTGGAAATATTTGTCGCTGCGGAACCTATACTAGAATTAGAACTGCTATTAAAACGGCTGCTAAATCAACCACGAAATAAATCACCGAAGAAAATGGAAAAGTCAAACAATACACATAGCAGACGTTCATTCCTTAAAGTTTCTTCCATTACAGGAGGGGGAATGATGATTGGGTTTAGCTGGTTAGCAAATTTAATTCCTAACGAAGCTATGGCAGCTGCAGTGGCATCCAAAGATTGGATTGAGCTCACTGGTTTTATTAAAATATTTCCGGATAATCGTATCACCATCATTTCGCCGAATCCTGAATTTGGTCAGAATGTAATGACATCGTTACCCATGATGATCGCCGAAGAATTGGAAGTGGATTGGACAAAAATTAAAGTAGAACAAGGCGATTATGATACGCCAAGATTCAAAAGACAATTTACTGGCGGAAGTCAGGCGATGCGTACCACCTGGAAACCATTAAGAACCGCAGGTGCTACTGCCAGGCTTATGTTATTGCAAGCTGCAGCAAACGAATGGAATGTGCCCCTTGCAGAATTGACAGCTTCCAATGGTTTTATCAATCATAAAGCAACTAATAAAATTGTATCATATGGTGCACTAGCAACTGCTGCATCTAAATTGCCTACTCCCGAAAAGATTAGTTTAAAAAAGAATGGAGAATTTTCTTTGATAGGAACACCACAAAAAAATGTGGAGGGTTCAAAAGTAGTTACTGGTAAGTCTTTATTTACGATGGATTATAAGCATGAAGGGATGTTGATTGCTATGGCAATTCGCCCAACCGCATTTGGCATGAAATTAAAAACATTCGATGCTACAGAGGCTTTAAAGATGCCGGGTATTAAAGATGTATTTGAAATTCAAGTATATAAAGATGGATATGTAAAAGCTGGATTTGATACGCGAACTTTCAACAATTTAGTAGTAGTTGTTGGTAATACTACCTGGGAAGTAATGAATGCCAGAAAGAAAGTGAATATTCAATGGGAAGCATTTCAGCCTTATAAAGAGTTTGCTGGAGCTGGAAATAATAAAAGAGAAGACACCATACCTGCAGGATTAGAGAGCACTGATGAGCATTTGAAGCAGATGTATGAGAAGCAGCAAGTACAGGGAAAGATTTTAAGAAAAGATGGAGATCCTGACGCTGCATTTGCTAAAGCAAAAAAAGTAATTGAAAAAACTTATTCTGCTCCGTTTTTGCCACATAATACGATGGAACCAATCAGTTGCTTTGCGCATATCACAGATGAGAGGGCGTTTTTTGTGGCACCTATTCAGATTCCGGAAATGATGAAACAAAGCATCACCACCAATCTGGATATTCCTGCTGAAAAAATTGAAATGAAATTAGCAAGAATGGGCGGTGGCTTTGGTAGAAGAGCATACGGACACTATATCATTGAAGCTGGATTAATCTCCAAAAAAATGAAAGCCCCCATCAAGTTAATTTATACCAGAGAAGATGATATGACCAATGGCGTGTATCGTCCGTCGTACATGGTTACTTATAAAGCGGCTATTGATGAAAAAAATAATGTAACAGCTATACATATAAAGGGTGGTGGTCTTCCTGAAAATGCCATTCACGAAAACCGTTTTCCGGCAGGTGCATTTGAAAATTATCTCGCTGAAGGTTGGGATATTCCTACCAATATTACTATTGGTGCGTTTAGAGCACCTCGTTCTAATTTTATTGCATCCGCGGAACAATCTTTTTTAGATGAGTTAGCAGAAGCAATTGATAAGGATCCGATTGATTTTAGAATTGAGTTATTGAAAAAAGCAAAAGCTAATCCAATTGGAAAGAATAATGAATACGACGCAGATAGGTATATTGGGGTATTGGAATTAGTAAAGGAAAAATCAAATTGGGGCAGCCCAAAAAACAAGCATGCAAAGAGAGGGGTTGCTGCTTATTTCTGTCATAATTCCTATGCGGCACATGTGCTGGAACTAACCATGAAAGATGGTCAACCAGTGGTTGGAAATATAGTCTCTGCATTAGACTGTGGTGTAGTAGTAAATCCCGAAGGCGCTAAGAATATGGTAGAAGGGGCAATAGTGGATGGTATCGGTAATGTACTTTTTGGTGGATTACGTTTTGAAAAAGGGGTGCCAATGCAGAAGAACTTTAATCAATATAGAATGATTAGAATGAAGGAAGCTCCTAAAAAAATAGAAATACATTTTGTGCAAAACAATATCGACCCTACTGGTTTAGGAGAACCACCCTTTCCACCCATTTTTGCTGCTTTTGCCAATGCATTGTATAAAGCAACTGGCAAAAGGCATTACCATCAGCCATTTATCAATGATCTAAATAAGAGTTAAACATTCCATTAAATTTCTGTTGATATCAATTTATCTTTAGTTAATAGAATTAATTCATACTATGATACAGTTAAACATTAATAACAAGGTTTATGAAGTTGATGCAAGTGCTGAAATGCCTTTGCTTTGGGCAATTCGCGATCTTGTTGGATTAACAGGCACCAAATTTGGCTGCGGCATGGCACAGTGTGGTGCTTGCACCGTTCATGTGGATGGAACACCTGTTAGGTCTTGCAGTTTCCCGGTAGCAGCTGCTGCAGGAAAAAAGATTACCACTATTGAAGGGATGACTGAAAAAATTGGCGAAGCAGTAAAGAAAGCCTGGATTGAATTGCAAGTGCCACAATGTGGTTATTGTCAATCAGGACAAATTATGAGTGCCACCGCTCTTTTAAAATCTAAGCCGCATCCCACTGATGCAGACATCGATGCTGCTATGCAAGGTAATCTGTGCAGATGCGGAACTTATCAGCGCATCAGATCTGCAATTCACCGTGCCGCTGAAATGATTTAATCATCACCCACAACAAAAAAAAATGAATAATAATAATTCAAATATTGATCGCAGAAATTTCATTCGTTTAACAGGGATCACCAGTACCGCATTTATTTTGGGATTATCCGCAAAAGCAAATGCACTGGTAACTGTAGAAAATCTTTCTGCCGCAGCTGATCCATTCGAATTGGGGGCGTATATCATGATCAATAAAAATGGAGAGATCACCCTTTTTAATTCAAAACCAGAAATTGGACAGGGTACTTTTCAATCAATCCCTGCATTGATGGCTGAGGAATTAGAAGTGTCTTTAGATAATGTAATCATCAAACAAACTGGCGGCGAAAAGAAATATGGTTTCATGCAATTCGCTGGTGGAAGCATGTCCATCAGATCTGAGTATCATAATCTTCGTAAAGTTGGCGCAGCTGCGAGAGAAATGCTTTTGAAAGCAGCAAGTACACAATGGAATGTGCCGGTAACAGAATGTTATGCCTCAGAAGCTACTATCATCCACAGACCTTCTGGAAAGAAATTAGGTTATGGTGAATTAGCGGAAGCAGCATCCAAATTAGAAGTGCCAAAATCGCCCACCTTAAAAGATCCTAAAGATTTTAAAATTTTAGGAAAACCCTCTGCTCGTCCGGATATACCATTAAAAGTAAACGGAACAGCACAATTTGGTATTGATGCAAAAGTGCCTGGAATGGTTTATGCTTCCATAGAAAGATGCCCCGTATTTTATAGCAAGCTGGTGAGCTTTGATGCGACAGCTGCAAAAAAAGTTAAAGGTGTGATTGCAGTTGAAACTTGTGAGCGCATTCATGAAATATATAAAACCACTGGTGTTGCCGTAATTGCAGAAACTTATTGGGCTGCCGTACAAGGAAGAAAAGCGTTGATTGTTAAATGGGATAATGATGGCCATGAAACATTTAATTCAAAAGATTTTGAACAATCTTTGAGAGATGCTGCCAAAAAAGAAACTGGAGCTGTGGCGCATCAGCAAGGGGATTTCGATCATGCATTTACTACAGCACCAATAAAACTGGAAGCTTTTTATGAAACTCCCGTTGTTTCGCATTCGCCAATAGAACCCATGAACTGCCTAGCTAGTTATACGGAAGGTAATAAATTGGAAATTTGGACTTCAACTCAAGTCCCGGGAAGTCTGGTAACTGATTTCGCAAAAGAATACAATATTCCTGAAGCGAATATGAAAGTGCATACTCTTTTTAATGGTGGAGGATTTGGAAGAAGACTGTATCCCGATTATGTGCACGAAGCAGTGCAGCTTACCAAAAAATTAAGGAAGCCTGTAAAAACTATCTGGACTCGCGAAGATGATACACAGCAAGGTCCGTTTAGACCCATGACTTACTCTGCTATGAAAGGTGCCCTCACTGCAGATGGTAAAGCCTTAGCCTTTCAACATAAAGTAATTGCTCCTACGCTTGATATGAAGAAGGACTATGATAAAAGCAAGAGCGATGAAACAATGACTGAAGGTATCAGTGAGCAGAAATATGAGATTGAGCATATGAAGAATTTATATGTACATCATTATATGCCAGCCCCGTTAGCTGCTTGGAGAGCTGTAACCAGCACCACATTAGCTTTTTCTCATGAATGTTTTATTGATGAAATGGCGTTTGCAGCAAAAAAAGATGGAATGACATTTCGTTTAGGAATGCTCACAAAAGAATCCGATACCAAAAACGTTTTAAATAAATTAAAAGAAGTTTCAAATTGGGATAAACCATTACCTGCTGGTTGGGGCAGAGGAGTTGCGCAATATGAATTCTTCGCGGGTCAAGGGGGTTATGTGATTGAAGTAAGCAAAAAAGGATTGGGCATTAAAATCGAAAAGGTTTATGCCGTGATTGATTTGGGTACTGTGGTGAATCCTGATATGGTGAGAGCTCAAGTAGAGGGTGCTGCTACCATGGCATTGACGGCTGCTACAAAAAATGGCATCACATTCGATAAAGGAAAAACTGTTCAATCGAATTATCATAATAATCCTTTAGTTCGCATAAATGAAATGCCAAAAGTGGAAGTCCATATTTTAACCAATGGTGGCCCGAAAATTAAAGGGGTTGGAGAGCCTGGTTTACCCCCATTTGCTCCAGCATTATGTAATGCGATATTCGCAGCAACAGGGAAACGTATAAGAAGACTTCCATTTGATATCAATAAAATTGTATAATTAGTTATCCTGATTTTTTTATGAATAGAGTACTTATCACTTCATTTTGCGTAACGATCATTTTGTTTCTAGGTTCGGCATTTGTACAAGCTTATAGTTTGCCTCAAAGTATAGAAAGAGGCAAAGAAGTATATACTACTTTTTGTCAAAACTGTCATATGGAAAATGGACAAGGCATTGCAGGAACTAATCCACCGTTGGCTAAATCTGATTATTTGAAACATCCAGTTAATGATTTGATATTATTAGTGCTAAAAGGTCAGGTGGGTAAAGTAAAAGTGAATGGTGTTACTTATGATACTCCGATGCTTCCATTGGACTATATGACAGACGAACAAATTGCGGATGCTTTAAATTATGCTAAAAATTCCTGGGGAAATAAAAGCGCAATTGCGATAATTCCTGCTCAGGTAAAAAAAATGAGAAACTAATATCTATACATGCAGGAGATTGCCCAAATAGTTAATGCTTACGAAATAGCTATTCAGCAGGGAAAGAAAACAGCTCTTGCAACTGTGGTTCATGTTTCTGGGTCTTCTTATCGGAGACCTGGTGCCAGAATGTTAGTTACAGAAGATGGTATCATGACTGGTGCTATCAGTGGTGGTTGTTTAGAAGGAGATGCTTTGCGTAAAGCTGCTTTAGCCATCTCACAAGAAAAAAACAAATTAGTTATTTACGATACCACCGATGAAGGCGATGCAAAATTGGGTATTCAGTTAGGTTGCAATGGAATAGTTTCTATTTTGTTTGAACCAATCTTGATGAACTCCGAATATAATCCAATATATGTGCTCAAAGAGGCTATCGCAACTAGAGAAGCTTCTTTAATCATCACTATCTTTTCAAAAGATCAACAAAAACAATTCGGAACTTTTAATCAAACAATCCTGCCCTTATTTGTTCGTGAATTAATCTCAACTGAGATATTACAAGTAATGAATAATAGAAAATCCTTGCATAAAGATTTGCAATTAGAAGGTAATCAACATCATTGCTTTATTGAATTATCTGAACCTACTATTTCCTTGGTAATTGTAGGAGCAGGAAACGATGCGATCCCATTAGCAAAAATGGCAGCAGTAATAGGTTGGAATATAACCATGGTGGATGGCAGACTTACACACGCGAATACACAAAGATTCCCAGCTGTTAATCAAATAAAAGTTGGAAAGCCCCTGGAGGTAATTGATCAATTGATGTTGGATGGTCGTACCGCTTTTGTGTTGATGACGCATAATTACAATTATGATCTAAACATGCTGGAGCTGTTGCAGGGAAAAGATTATGGCTATATTGGTTTATTAGGTCCAGCTTCCAAAAGAGATCGGATGTTTGTCGAGTTGGAACAAAAAGGAATTATTTTTTCTGAACAAGAAAAGAATAAAATATTTGGTCCCACTGGGTTGAACCTGGGTGCTGAAACTGCAGAAGAAATCGCATTATCCATTTGCTCCGAGATCATGTCTGTCTTTAATCAAACTTCAGCCATTCAGTTAAGAGAAAAATTAGACCCCATTCATATATCGTGAAGGGACTATCCGTAATCATATTAGCCGCAGGTGCTGCCAGAAGAATTAAGCAGGCAAAAATGTTATTGCCATTTGAACATTCTACCATACTTCAAACAATTTTAGCCAGAGCAAAAGATATAGAGCCAGATACTATCTGCGTTGTTACAGGTTTTTATCATAAAGAAATTCTGCAAATTATTCACGATGAACAAGTGCATTTTATCTTCAATGAACAATGGGAGGAGGGAATGTCTGGATCCATTAAGAAAGGACTTTCTTATCTAGTTCAGCAAAATCCTGAACTGCAATCAGTATTAATCATGGTGGCCGATCAGCCTTATATTACATCCGCTTTATTAAAGGAGATGATAACTTTGCAAGAACAGGGACAAAAAGGTATCATAGCAGCCAGTTATGCAGGTATTCATGGAACGCCAGTGTTGTTTAGAAAGAACTATTTTTCGAGTTTAGAAAATTTGGTGGGTGATAAGGGTGCACGCTCTATATTGCAACATTATCCTGATGACCTGGTAACAGTTGGTTTTCCCTTAGGAGAAATAGATATAGATACAGAAGAAGATTATAAAAAAATTGTACTTAAATAAATGAAATGCTGATAGATAACCATCATAGAACGCACAATTATCTCAGGATCTCATTGACCGACAATTGTAATTTACGTTGCTTCTATTGCATGCCAGAAGAGGATTATCATTTTATGCCCAATCAGCAATTAATGCAGGCTGATGAAATTCTAAAGATCGCTAAATTATTCGTAGAACAAGGTGTAACCAAAATAAGATTAACTGGTGGGGAACCCTTAGTAAGAAAAGATGCGCGTGAAATTATTACAGCATTAGGCAAGCTAGGAGTGGAGTTAACAATTACAACAAATGCCACCAGGGTAGAACATTTTGTAGATGCTTTTGAAGAAGCTGGAATACGTTCAGTGAATATAAGTTTAGATACCTTACAAAAAGAGAAGTTTCACTTAATCACACGTAGAGACCAGTTCGATGTGGTGAAACAGAATATAGATACATTACTCTCGCGTGGATTTAAAGTAAAAATAAATGTAGTAGTTGTTAAGGGATTGAATGATTCGGAAATTTTAGATTTTATTGAATGGACAAAAAACGCTTCAATACAAATCCGCTTTATTGAGTTTATGCCATTTGATGGAAATAAATGGAACAGAGATAAGTTGGTTACACTTCATGAGATTCTTACTATTATCAACGAAAAATATTCTTTTATTGCCGCTGAAAATGCAGCTCATGATACTAGTAAAAATTTCACTTTACCAGGACATGCCGGAAGCTTTGCAATAATCAGTACGATGAGTGTGCCATTTTGTAATACTTGTAATAGAATTCGTTTAACGGCAGATGGGAAAATAAAAAACTGTTTGTTTTCTGAAGAAGAATCCGACTTATTAAAGGCTTTAAGAAACGATGAAGAATTATTACCACTTATAGAATCTTCCATAAAGAGTAAGCATAAAGAATTGGGCGGACAGTTTACAAAACAATTTGAATTAATAGATGCTGATACCATTCATAATAGAAGTATGATTGCTATTGGTGGTTAAATAACCTATATGATTTCAGTTGCGGAAGCTAAAAATATCGTAATTGCTCATTGTGAAATATTGAGTTCTATTAAACTGCCCATTGAAGACTCGGTAGGATATGTTCTTTCGGAAAATATTCAAAGTGAGAAAAATATCCCGGGCTTCCGACAATCCTCGATGGATGGATTTGCTATTAAATTAGAAGATGTTCAAAAAATATTGCCCATTCAGGATGAATTGCCAGCAGGAAGTTCTAAACAGCTGAGTTTAAATAAAAATGCTTGTATTAAAGTATTCACAGGTGGTCCGGTGCCGGAAGGTGCTGATATAGTTATTCAAAAAGAATGGACTCGGGTAGCATCTAATTCAATTCAAATCAATGCTGGGTATCTTGAATTAGGTGCGAATATTCGAATGCCAGGTTCGGATATCAAAAAAGGCGCATTGGCTTTTAAGAAAGGTACAGCTATTTCGGCGATGCATATCGGGTATTTGGCGAGTATGGGTATTACGCAATTACCTGTCATTAGAAAACCAAGGGTAGGCATTATCATTACAGGAAATGAATTAGTACAACCAGGAAATGAATTATTACCAGGTCAGGTTTATGAATCCAACTCCTATGCTTTAAAAGCTTGTTTGCAAAAACAACAGATCAATAGCATTCAGTTGTATCACGTGAAGGATAATTTAGAAGCTACACAAGAAACCATTTCGAAAGCATTGTCAGAAAACGATATGCTATTAATAACGGGTGGAGTAAGTGTGGGTGATTATGATTTTGTAGCCGGTGCATGCATACAACAAGGGGTACAGAAATTATTCCATGGTGTGAAACAAAAACCTGGAAAGCCTTTATTCTTTGGGAAAAAAGCGGATGTGCTTGTTTTTGGTTTGCCAGGTAATCCTTCCTCAGTGTTGAGTTGTTATCAGCAATACGTATTTCCTGCTCTCAATGCATTAACAGGTATCCCAATGCAGGAAAATAGTTTTGCAAAATTGGAAATGCCATTCGAAAAAAAGCCACCCTTAACTTTGTTTTTGAAAGGATACTATGATTCAGGATCAGTTCAAGTATTGCCTGCACAAGCATCTTATCAATTAAGTGCTTTTGTAACAGCCAATTGTTGGGTTGAATTAGATGAAACAGAAAACTATTTTGCAAAAGATCAAATGGTAAAAATTCATTTGTTTGCTTAAAAAATATTTATGCAAGAGATACTTATTTATGGCCTTTGTTTTTTTACTGTGGCATTTCTATATGCAAGTGTGGGTCATGGTGGAGCCAGTGGTTATTTGGCATTGATGGCATTATTGGGATTTAGTTCCTTAGTGATGAAACCAACAGCATTATTATTAAATGTGATGGTTTCTCTTATCGCATTTATTTCTTTTTATAAGGCGAAGCATTTTAAATCAACTTTATTATGGCCTTTGATTGCCGGGTCAATCCCTTTTGCATTTATTGGAGCAATTATGCCGATTTCTGATTCGGCCTACAAAAAATTATTGGGTGTGGTTTTGTTATTGTCAATTGTTCGATTAATCTGGACTAAATCAAATCAAGAAATTAAGCAAGAACCTAAATGGCCCATATTGTTTGTGATTGGAGCTTCTATCGGTTTAGTGTCGGGGATGATTGGAATGGGGGGCGGAATCTTATTATCACCTATTTTGTTATTGATGGGCTGGAGTACCATGAAACAAACAGCGGCAATAAGTGCTATTTTCATATTCCTTAATTCCATAGCAGGTATCATTGGACAAATGAAGACTGGTTTTGATCTCAGTCCACAAATACTTTCCATCATAGTTTTTGTGCTGATAGGTGGTTCTGCCGGTGCGTATTATGGTGCAGGAAAATTACCTGTGAAAGGAATGAAATTAGTATTGGCATTAGTATTGGTGATGGCTGCAGGAAAACTCATTTTTGTAAAATAGATCATGACAATAACTGTTTATTTTTTTGGATCATTAGTTGATATAACCGGGCAATCAAAAAAGGATTTGAATAGCTTCAGTGATACAGATGCATTGAATCTTATGTTGCAAAACGAATACCCAGCATTGATTGCAACTAAATACTTTATAGCAGTAAATCAACAAATGATCAAAGCTAATCATGAATTGAATAATGGAGATATTGTGGCATTGATGCCGCCATTTTCCGGAGGATAAAGATGAAAGATAGAGACCGATATCAACGACAAATGATACTGCCCGGTTTTGGGTTGGCCACGCAGGAAAAATTACTTGCTGCAAAAGTATTGATAGTGGGGATGGGTGGATTAGGTTGCCCTGCTCTTCAATATCTGGTTGGTGCTGGTGTGGGGTATATAGGAATCATGGATGCCGATAAAATCAGTTTATCCAATCTACATCGCCAATTGCTATTCACCGAATCTGAAATTGGATTATTGAAAGTAAGTCAGGCGGCTGCAAAAATGAGATTATTGAACACCGATGTAACTATTGAAACATATCCGTTTCGTATTGATCAATCTAATGCATTAGCTATTATTTCAAAATATGATCTGGTAATAGATGCTACCGATAATTTTCCAGCTAAATATTTGATCAATGATGCATGTTCGATTTTAAAGAAACCTTTTGTTTTCGGTGCAGTTTCAAGATATGAGGGACAGGTGTCTGTTTTTAATCTCGATAAATCTAACAAAGGCATAAGTTATCGAGATCTCTTTCCGGAAGCACCGAAGCAAGGAGAAGTACCAAGCTGCGCAGAAGCAGGCGTAATAGGTGTTTTGCCTGGAATCATTGGCGCCATGCAGGCTGCTGAATCGATTAAAATCATTACAGGTATTGGAACTCCTTTGTATGGAAGATTATATCATTATAATCTTTTGCTGGGACAAGGATTTGAAATTGAGATTTCAGCAAATGAGAAATTTTTTGAAATGAATGAGACGGTTTTTTTAGAAAATAGCTATGAAGAAAATGAAGATGAAATGGATATTCCTGAAATAACAGTGTCAGAATTTATTAGGATGAGAGCACTGCCAGAAGTATATGTATTGGATGTTCGTGAGAGGCATGAGTATCCTTCGATTGATTTTTCAGATGCGCAGATTCCAATGTCAGAATTACAAGCTAAAATGCATGAAATACCAGAAAAAGAGATCTGTATTATTTGCCACCAGGGCATTCGCAGCGTTTATGCTGCCCAGCAAATTAGCAAAAAGCGTAACTTAAAAGTGTATAGTGTAAAGGGTGGATTAACTGCCTATTTCAAATAATCAGTATGGGAGAGAAGAAGATTAAAAACATATTTGTAGAAGGAGCAATTTCCTCTCAAAAGATTGCAGACTCTATTCAGACTCATGCCTCCAAAACTAATATTGGTGCGCATAGTATTTTTCTCGGACAGGTTCGTGCTGATGAAAAAGATGGAAAACAAGTAGCTTCTATTGAATATACTTGTTATCTGGATATGGCTTTGGAAAAAATGCATGAAATCAGGGAAAGTATTTTTGCCAAATACGAATTGACTTGCATGCATGTATATCATAGTTTAGGCAATGTATTGGTTGGTGAAATATGTCTATTTGTGTTCACATCGTCTAAGCATCGGAAAATGGCTATCGAAGCTTGTAATGAATTGGTAGAAGCTATTAAATTTGAATTGCCTATCTGGGGTAAAGAAATATATCAGGATCAAAGCATTGTTTGGAAAGAAAATAAATAATATGGTCAACATCACACATAAATCAAATAGTCTTCGTAAAGCCATCGCCACTGCGGTTGTGAAGGTATCGAAAGAAGAAACGATCAGGGCTATTGAGCAAGGATTGGTTCCAAAAGGGGATGTATTTTCTTTTGCAAAAGTAGCTGCATTATTTGCGATCAAAAAAACGAGCGATATCATTCCTGATTGTCACCCATTGCCCATAGAATATGCAGATGTTCGTTTTTCAGTTATAGAATTGGCCGTAGAAATTTTTGTTGAGGTACATACTATTTATAAAACAGGAGTAGAGGTAGAAGCCATGCATGGTGCTTCTGTGGCTGCTCTTACATTATACGATATGCTTAAGCCAATCGATAAGCAGGTAGAAATTCAAAATATCCGTTTAATCAGTAAGGAAGGAGGTAAATCTGATTACAAAATAAATGCCGATCATAATATCACCGCATCCGTAATTGTATGTTCAGATACCGTTTCTCAAAAATTAGCAGAAGACAAAGCAGGATTGGCACTCATAGAGAAATTGAAAGGGTTATTTATCACTACTACACATTATCATATCATTCCTGATACAAAAGAAGCTGTTGAAGAGCAGGTAAGTTTATATACAAAAGAACAAAATCATATCTTGATATTTGTGGGAGGTACTGGTGTATCACCCAGAGATATTACTCCAGAAACCATACAGCCTCTCTTAGAAAAGGAATTGACCGGTGTAATGGAACAGGCAAGAAATTACGGACAAGAGAGAATGCCTTATGCCATGCTTTCAAGAAGTATTGCTGGAATGATCGGAGAAACTTTAGTGTTAAGTTTCCCAGGATCTGACAAAGCAGCTAAAGAATATTTCGATGCATTGTTTCCTCAAATTCTGCATAGTCTTAAAATGGTAAAGGGAGAGAAGCATTGATATTTTAATTAAATCAAACAATAAGGTACAAAAATCAAACAGAATAGCATAAAGCTTGTTAATCATTCCGTAATAAATAATTTCTCAATTACTTTTGCTTATAATCTCCAAGAATCAATAGAAATTACTTTGTTTTATTTCTGATTGGATCTATTATGATTTATAAAATGTTTGGAATTATTTCTAATTCTAAATGAGACAACCAAATAATAGATACTTTTAAGATTTAGAATGGGTATTTTATTTTCAATTCCAATAATCTGTAGTAAGAAAATGATTAATATTAAATGCAAACGTATTATTTTCTTTGTATTAATAACGTTATTGAAATTCAGTACTTTAATTGCTCAAAAACAACTTTCATTAAAAGAGGCTTTGAAAATTGGTACTGAAAATTATGGTATCATAAAAGCAAAGACACAATACGCCGAAGCTTCTAAAATTTCTGTGGAGCAAGCTAAGAGAGATGGCTTACCCAACTTTAATGTAAGTGCACAGCAGGATTTTGGAACTGTAAATGGTCAATATGGTCCTTTATATGGTTTTAATGGCTTAGGTGTTGCATCTGCCGGTCCGGCATTTACGCAACAAAATAATAATGCTGCATTTGGAGCTCTTTATCTCACAAATATTAATTGGGACTTTTATGCATTTGGCAAGGTCCAAGAAAAAATAAAAGTAGCAGAAGCTATTGCAGTAAAAGATGGCAAAGATTTGAATCAAGAATTGTTTCAGCATAGAATAAAAATTTCGGCAGCCTATTTAAATCTGATAGCTGCAAAGCAATTGAAACATTCGTATGAAAAAAATCTGAATAGAGCGGATACCTCGAGGCGAATAGCAGTCGCTAAAGTGTTAAGCGGAATGATCCCTGGTGTTGACTCCTCTCAGGCAAATGCGGAATATTCTTCTGCAAAGATTTTGTTGACAAAATCAATGGACCAGGAAGCAGAACTATCTAATCAATTATCTCAGTTATTAGGAATAGTTGCACAAGAATATATGTTGGATAGCTTTTTTATTAGTAGAATTCCCAAACTATTACAAGATTCAATTGCAATTCAACAACATCCACTGCTACAATTTTATCAGAGTAGAATTGATGCAAGTGATGCACAATCAAAATATATAAAGACAGGTTATTACCCGGTATTTACAGCAGTTGGTGTGCTTCAGGGTAGAGGCTCTGGTTTTAATAGTGGATATCCAAGTAATCAGCTCGATTATACAAAAAATTATTGGACGGGTATCACACCTTCACGTACTAACTATTTATTAGGAGTGGGAGTTACCTGGAATATCACACAACCTTATCGAATCTCTCAACAGGTTAAGTCGCAAAATATCATTAGTAAAGGATTACAAGAGGAGTATAATTTTATTGATCAACAATTAAAAGCGCAACAGCAATTGTCTAATACTAAAATTAAAAATGCATTAGTCTTATTTAACGAAGCGCCTGTGCAAGTGAAAGCTGCAACTGATGCCTATCTTCAGAAATCAGTGCTTTATAAAAATGGGTTAACAAATCTGGTTGATTTAACTCAAACACTTTATACACTTGTGAGAGCAGAAACTGATCGGGATATTGCTTTTAATAATGTGTGGCAAGCTCTTTTATTGAAAGCAGCTTCTACCGGAGATTTTAGCTTATTTGAAAACCAGTTTTATTAAAACGAAATTATTAATTGAAATAATTATACCTCATTATGAATTTAATTCGCTTTGCGTTACGAAAACCCATCACCATACTCGTATTGGCAGCGGGTCTTTTATTTTTTGGGGTTAAAGCACTGAATACGATAAAGGTCGACATCTTTCCTAAACTGGATATGCCTGTTATTTATATCTCACACCCATTTGGTGGATATACTCCCTCGCAGATGGAATCTTTCTTTGCTAAACAGTATATTAATATTCTTCTTTTTGTTAATGGAATTAAAAGTATCGAGACAAAAAATATACAGGGACTTACTTTATTGAAAATTAATTTCTATCCTGGAACAAATATGGCACAAGCTGCAGCTGAGGTGAGTGCTTTTGGAAATAGGGCCCAATCGAATTTTCCGCCCGGCTCCAATCCGCCATTTATTATTCGATTTGATGCTTCTACTTTGCCTGTTGGACAGTTGGTATTAAGCAGTACTAAAAGAAGTAATAATGAACTGTTAGATCTTGCAAATATTTATGTCCGTTCTTCTTTTACAACAGTACCTGGATTAATTGGCTCTGCCCCTTTTGGAGGTAATATAAGAACAGTAGTGATAAAAGCAGATCCGGAATTATTGCGATTGCATAATATGACACCCGATCAGTTGGTGGAAGCCATGCGGATTAATAATCAGTCAACACCTTCAGGTAATGTAAGAATTGGCGATAAGAATTATATTACGCCTGCAAACACGGCCATTCGCAATATAAAAGACTTTGAAAACATTCCTCTTTTTAAAGGGAGCGTACAAAATTTATATTTAAAAGATGTGGCTACTGTGGAGGATGCTGCAGATATCACTACAGGTTATGCTTTAGTTAATGGTAGACGTTCTGTTTATATCGATGTCGCAAAGGGAGCGGATGCTTCCACTTGGGAAGTTGTTCAGAAACTTAAAAAGGCGATGCCGAAAATTCAATCACAATTGCCAGAAGATGTAAAATTGAGTTATGAATTTGATCAGTCAACTTATGTAATTAATTCAGTAAAGAGTCTTTTGAGTGAAGGTATTATTGGTGCGATATTGACTGGATTAATGGTCATACTCTTTCTTGGTGATTTAAGAGGTGCCATCATCGTAATCTTAACTATACCCACATCTATTATTTCAGCAGTACTTTTTTTAAATCTCTTTGGGCAAACCATTAATATCATGACATTAAGCGGTTTAGCACTTGCCGTCGGAATCTTGGTTGATGAAAGTACAGTTACGATTGAAAATATTCACCAGCATCTGGATATGGGGAAACCCAAAGCATTGGCCGTCTGGGATGCTTGTAAAGAAATTGCTTTTCCTAAGTTGTTAATTTTATTCTGTATCCTGGCTGTATTTGCACCTGCATTTACAATGGGTGGAATCCCTGGTTCTTTATTCTTACCCCTTGCTTTGGCAATTGGCTTTAGTATGATTGTTTCTTATTTCTTAGCACAAACATTTGTACCTGTGATGGCCAATTGGATGATGAAAGTAAAACATCATAAAAGTGCGGATGGTAAGGAAATGACAGATGATGAAGAGTTTGCTGCTGCTGGCTTTGATGCCTCAAGTGAAGTAGATACCTGGAGTCAGAAAGCAAGCTTAATTGAAAAAAATATTAGTAAGGATAAAATGACGCCTTTTGAAAGGATACGCAAAAGATATCTCAATTTTATAGGCAGGATGATGCCGCATAGAAAACCAATTGTTATTATTTATTTAGTATTAGTTTGTTTAGGCGCTGGATTATTAATAAAAAACATTGGGCATGATGTGTTACCAAAAGTAAATGGTGGACAATTTATGCTTAGAATGCGCTTACCCGATGGAACTCGAATTGAACATACAGAACTTGCTACCCTTCAGTTATTAGATAGTATTAATAGAATAGTTGGCAAAGAAAATATTTCCATTACTTCTTCCTATGTGGGAATGCACCCGGGCCTCTTTTCTACGAGTCCAATTTTCTTATGGATGGCGGGACCTCACGAAGCAGTTGTGCAAATTGCACTAAAAGAAAATGTAAAATTGGATCTGGATGAATTAAAAGATAAAATTAGAAATACTTCAAAATTGATTGATAACAATATCAAACTCTCTTTTGAACCAATTGAATTAACGGATAAAATTTTAAGTCAGGGTTCACCTACACCTATTGAAGTGCGGTTTTCGGGTAGGGATAAAAAAATGAATGAAACATATGCTAAGAAATTAATAGAGAAATTAAACAAGATTCCTTACCTGCGTGATGTACAGATTGGCCAATCTATTAAATATCCAGCCATCAATATTAATATCGATAGAATTAGAGCAGCACAATTAGGGGTAGATATAACCGATGTCTCAAGATCACTAATTGCATCAACGTCTTCCTCTCGTTATACAGAAAAAAATAACTGGATTGATGAAAAGGCAGGAGTTACTTACGGTGTGCAGGTACAAGTACCAGAAAACAAAATGAATAGTCGCGAAGAAATGGGGGAGATTCCAATTTTAAAAAATGCATCACGACCACTATTAGCTGATGTAGCAACTTTATCCTTAGATTCAACTTATGGAGAAATTGATAATCTTGGAGCATTACCTGTTTTGACGGTAACTGCTAACTTATTTAAAAAAGATTTAGGAACTGCTTCAGATGATGTAAATAAGGCTATTGGAGATCTTGGAAAATTACCACGTGGAATTAATGTGGAACTAATTGGATTAAGCAATACCCTACATGAAACCTTGGATAGTCTGC
The DNA here is from genome assembly GCA_903825065.1 of uncultured Bacteroidota bacterium. Classification (GTDB taxonomy): domain Bacteria; phylum Bacteroidota; class Bacteroidia; order Chitinophagales; family Chitinophagaceae; genus Sediminibacterium. The sequence goes on along the minus strand of CAIJZG010000170.1, from coordinate 640 downwards.
AAAGTGGATTAGTAGTTGCAATCATTGTGATTTTCTTAATGTTAGCAGCCAATTTTCAATCCTTTAAAGTTTCCGCTATTGTTTTAACAACTGCTCCTGCAGTATTATTAGGTTCTTTGGGTCTTTTAATTTTATGTGGATCAACTTTAAATCTTCAATCATACATGGGTATGATTATGTCGGTTGGAGTTTCGATTTCCAATGCAGTATTATTAATTACCAATGCAGAACAATTAAGAATGCATAATGGCGATGCCATACTATCTGCAAAAGAAGCTGCGGCATTAAGGTTGCGACCAATTGTAATGACTGCTGCCGCAATGGTGGTAGGTATGATTCCTATGGCACTTGGTATTGGGGAAGCTGGCGATCAATCTTCACCATTGGGAAGGGCTGTAATTGGAGGACTGGTTTTGTCAACTTTTGCGGCTTTGTTTATTCTTCCTTTAGTTTTTGCATGGGGTCAAGGTAAGACCTCAACTGCAAGTGTATCTTTAGATCCGGAGGATGAAGAGAGCTCTCATTTTATTCCGTCTTTGCATCATGCATAATTTTTTAAATAATATAATTTAAAGTAACCTCTGTATATGAAATATTTTTTTGCTCAAAGGACTTACGTTGCAGGAATAATAGGTTTGAT
>CAIJZG010000169.1 GCA_903825065.1 uncultured Bacteroidota bacterium | reverse complement strand
TAAACCACCTGGATAGGCTTCTGTTGGAATAAATCCAGTTATTACAGATGTGCCTTTTCCATTTAGGGCTACATTTTTTCCAAGCTGAACCACTGCTATGGCATTATTTAAACCATTTGCCACATACAAAATATTTTCAGTAACATTTAATTCAAGTGCATTCGGCGTACTTCCATGAAGACTATCGTTCAATAGACTAACGGGAATTGTTTCAATTACGCTATTGGATTTAGTTTGGATTACTGAGATATTATCACTTGATCCGTTTGATACGTACACGAAATATCCATCCGTAGAAGATTTAATAGCATTCGGATGAAGTCCTACACTGATATCAGAATTTTTAATACCAGTTACTGCATCATAAACAGAAACACTCCCAGTTGAAGTGGCACCTGTTCTGGGATCTGTGTAAGCTAATCCCCAAGGCAATCCAGCTCTTTCTTTAGTAGTATCAGTTGCAATACTTCCTGCCCAGTTAGTCACGTATATCTTTTTATTTGCTATTGCTATACCATATGGGGCATTGCCTGTATTTGTTTTCCATACGATTGATTTATCTGCCCATTTTATTTTCACTAATTCATTATTGCCATTCAGAACAATATATAAAAACCATGCTTTATTTTCTTTTACTACAACGATATCATTAGGCAAAGCGTTTTTGGCAGGTTCTATATTTTCAATTGGGATTGAAGCAATATTTTTAAATCCATTATCCCATTCTGCTATCATAACAGCTGCATGCGATGAACCCGGTTCTGATGCACTCCATACTATTAATTGTTTTCCACTTTCATGAAAAGTTTTAATGCCTGAATAAGTACTCATGTAATTTTTAAAGGGTAATAAATCAGTGTATGTCCATCTATCAATAATTTTATTCTCCTTTGCATCTAATGCTACAATACCAAAACGATCTTCAATTACCATTAATCCATTGTTTGTTAATGTAGTAATATCTAAAGCGTGGTTTTCTAATGCTGGTTTTCCAAATCTGATCACATTTCCTGCAGAATGAATAATTCTATTAAAAGGCATCAAGTGTAGTTGAGAATTCTTTTGTAACAAATAATCTGAAAGATTTAGGATATGGTCGGTATTAATAAAATCAACTTTAAAGTCAATCATTTGCTCCCAGGCAGTTGGATAATCAGGGATGCCCCAAAAACGAACCTTTTTATTTTCACTATGTGCGTGATTAATTAATTTAAGTATAGTTTCTTTTTCTTCATCTGATATTTCTAAGGGATATCTTTTTTTTACATAATCACCTAAATCATCACTAAGCATTGCAACCTTTGTTATTGCCTCTTTAGTGTAATTCTCTTTTAAGTTTCCATCGAATGAGATAAACGCAGGATACTTTATAAATGAGTCAGGCGCTGGTCTATTCCCGGAAATAGCAATGATTATTTTTTTATTATGTATGATTGATGGATATTTTTTCAATACTTCGATCAAAGCATTTAAAGTACTTACCCCTTCAGTTTTTTGATCAATCAGCAATTGTAGTGTCCTACTGGAATCGCGATAAGGGGAGCCATTATTTTTTTTGATAAAGTCTGCCAGGGGATTTAAATATAATTTTTCTAGGCTTTTTTCAATAGACACTTCTTTAGTATCATGTGCCACCAATATTTTGCCATTGATTAAATGAATGTCTGCTTCTATGGATCCAAATTGTTCCTGGTAAGCTAAATAGAATGGTTGCGCTTGCTCATAGTCGTTATGGGAATGTGCATTAGTGGTGCTATAAACTATTTGTTGAGCATGAATTACAAAAGTACAATTGATGCCTATTAATAATAGTAGTAGTTGAAAATATCTCATAAATCTATTTATTGTATTAAACATCGTAAAGTTAAATAGGAGATTAACAAGTAGTATTATTTAATTAAAAACTAATAATTGTTTAGTGGTTAATAATTTATGCGTCAAAAAGATCATCACAAAATCTCTAATGTTAACGAATTGGAAACTAAAAATTACCAAATTGTTACCAGAGCATTACCCCTTTATTAATTCAGTTTCAAACCTTCTTTTTCAGTTTCCTTAACAATATTTTCGCACATCATTACAGGTTTGACCCACGGAATCGTCTTTAAGAAACTGTTTATTTATCATCAAAAAAAATAAAAATGAGATTGAGAACAACTATCAAATTTCTGTCTTCAATGCTAGCGATAGTATTGCTTTTAGGAAATTTGAGTGCTTTTGCACAGACCCAGAAAATTTCTGGTAAAGTCACAACTAAAACCGGGCTGGGTATTTCCGGTGCAATTGTGCGAGTTAGAGAAACCAATTTTAGAACTACCACAGACGATGCAGGTTCTTTTACTATTCAGGCAGATAATAAATCTACTTTAGTAGTTTCTTCACTTGGTTTTATCACGATTGAAAGGAAAATTACAGGAATTGACAATATTTCTATTTCATTAGCAGATGATCCTACTTCATTAACTGAAGTGGTTGTTACTGCTTATGGTGTAAAAAGAGAAGTAAAAAAAATCGGTTATTCAGTTCAAGAAATCAAAGGAGCTGAATTAACTATTGCAAGAGATGCTAACCCAATCAATTCATTGGTAGGTAAAATATCTGGTTTATCTGTTGGTGCTAACCCTGAAATGTTAGGCCGCCCAGAATTAGTGTTGCGTGGTAGTAAGGATTTATTATTTGTAATTGATGGAGTTCCCGTTAATACAGATACCTGGAACATTAGTCCTGATGATATTGAGTCTTACACAGTTTTAAAAGGTGCTAATGCTTCTGCTCTTTATGGATTTAGAGGTGTTAATGGTGCGATTGTTATCACCACTAAGAGAGGCACAAAGGAAAAGAAAGGATGGGCTGTTGACGTGAATTCTAGTACAATGTTGGAAAGTGGTTTTTTAGCTGTTCCACAATCTCAAACCGAATATGGTCGTGGTAAGCAAATGATTTATTCATATGGCGATGTTTTATATGATAATAAGCAACGTTTAGCAGAATGGGGGCCTCGGTTCGAAGGACAAAATATTAAGCAATTTGATAGTCCTTGGGATCCGATTTCTGGTATAAGAACTGCTACTCCTTGGACTGCACGCGGAGCAAAGAATTTTGAGAACTTTATGCAAACTGGTTTAATCAATACGAACAACGTGGCATTATCAGCTTCTAATGATCGTTCAGATATCAGAATGTCTTTCTCAAATATGGATCAAAAAGGGATGGCTCCAAACACTAAGTTGAATAGCTATACCATGGCTTTGAATGCAACTTATAATATTAGTGAAAAATTAAAAGTGGAAGCAAGTTTAAATTATAACAAACAAGCTTCTCCAAACATTCCTGATGTTAACTATGGTCCTAACTCTTACATCTATATGTTTAAAGTTTATGGATCTTCTGATTATAATATCAACGATTTAAAAGATATTTATAAAGGACCTCAAGGGGTGCAGGGATTAATTCCTTATGCACAAGAATATGGTCGTGAGAACAGTGCTTATTTTATTTCCCAGAAATGGTTACGTACTCATGACAAAACAGATGTGAATGGATATGCAAAAGCTACTTACAAGTTTAATAGTCATGCAAGCATAGCATTACGTACTCAGATTTCAACCTGGAATCAACTTAGAACGGAAGATGTGCCAGCGGGTACTAATTTAAATACTTATACTCCATGGTATTATTTTGGTTGGTATGGTGATTATAGAGAAGATCGTAGAAACCTGTTTGAAAACAATACAGACTTAGTTTTCAATTACGATAATAAATTGGGTAAAAATAAGAATTGGTCATTAACTGCTTTGGCAGGTGCTTCAGAGCGTTCATTTAATTACAATTCTTTTTATGGTACTACTAAAGCGCTTGCTATTCCAGGGCTATATGCATTATCAAACTCTCAGACTCCAGCATTAACTTACACTTGGGGTTCTAAAATGCAAGTGTACAGTGGATTCTATTCACTTGATTTAGGATATAAAAATTACTTTAGTATTGCTCATACTGGTCGTGTTGATAATTTGTCTACTTTACCTACTGGAAACAATACTTTCTACTATCCTTCTGGATCTATTTCTTCCGTATTATCTGATTATATACATTTCCCTTCTTTTATCTCTTTTGCAAAAGTAAGGGTGTCTGCTGCTCAAGTAAAAGGAGCATTGACACAATCTACAGTTGCATCTGCATTTACACAAATTACTGGTCAAAGTACCAATGGTGGATTATTAGGTTATGGTACAGATTTGATGAGTTCATATGATGGACCTAGTTACACAAACCAGAATGCTTACACTATTGCTTCTTATTATAATAATCAACCTAGTGTAAACTATTCTACTACTATTGCAAATCCTAAATTAAAACCTTTCCAACGTACTTCTCAGGAAGCGGGTTTGGATATGAAGTTTTTGAAAAACAGATTAGGTTTTGATTTCACTTATTTCCAGAGTTTAGACGGACCTCAAATCTTTGCATTAGGAGTTCCTAACTCAACCACTTTCTCAGCTCAAAACGTGAATGGTATTACTTCACAGAAGAAAGGCTTTGAATTTAGTTTAAGTGGATCTCCATTAAGATCTGCAAAAGGCTTGAATTGGGATGTATTGTTCAACTATGGTTCATACAAAGAAACTTTGCATGATATCTATGGTTCACAAACAACTTTGAATATGAACGGCCACAACTATAAAGTAGGTGATCGTTTAGATGCATTCTATGGTTCTGGTTTTGTTAGAGACGGAAGCAATAATATCGTTTATGCTGCTGGTCTTCCTTTAGC
>CAIJZG010000168.1 GCA_903825065.1 uncultured Bacteroidota bacterium | reverse complement strand
CTATTTTCGGTACATAAATTTCTTCTGAATCAGACCACCGCATGATGTTAATATAAATCTGAAGGGCAGGAACAATTACATCAGCTCTGTCTGGACGTAGCTTATATACATTTATACGATCATCTAATGAAAAGCTAGAAATCTCTTTATAATAATCCTTTAATAATTCAATACTTAGTGGTTTGCCATCTTTCTTTTTACTCAAAGAAAAGACCTTATTTATATTTCCACCTGTTCCAATTGCAACAATCTTTTTAAATCCCTTGGTTTTGATTTTTATGAAATCTTTTAATTCATTCCATTTTGTATCATTGACCATATCTTTTAATATTCTGATTGTGCCAATGTTAAAGGATTGTTTGAAAATTAATTTTCCTTCTGCAAAAAAAGTGAGTTCAGTACTACCACCCCCTACGTCAATATACAAGTAACTATGATCTGTGTCCATAGTTTCAGCAACGTGATTCTCATAAATCAATGAAGCTTCAAAATCACCTGTAATGACTTCAATATTCAGGCCGGTTTCCATCTTTACTTTTCGAATGATATCATTACTATTACTTGCATCGCGCATAGCAGATGTTGCACAAGCAATAGTATTAGTAACGCCATATGCATTAATTAAATGCGTATATGCTTTCATGGTTTGGAGAATCATGCCTCTTTTCTCCTTAGATATTTCTTTTTTATCAAATACATCAAAACCTAACCTTAGGGGTACTCGTACCAAATTTAGTTTGTTAAAAATAGGGTTGCCATATTTGTCGGTTATGACATCAACTATCAATAGCCTGGCTGCGTTACTTCCGATATCAATGGCGGCTAACCTCACTTGTTGCTGTATTTTTCTTAATCAGATAATTATAAGTCTCAATTTGAGATCTTATTTTCTTTTTGCCATCGGAAGGTACATAGTAGTTCGTTAATTCGTTGTTTAGTATTCTTGCTTTTACATTATCTCTTAATTGTATGTGGATAATATCTTTTAATTCCTGTTGCAAAAGGGGATCAGTAATTGGAATTGCTGCTTCTACCCGATGATCTAAGTTTCTCACCATCCAATCTGCACTTGAGATAAATACTTTTTCTTTACCTCCATTATGAAAAATGATTACTCTGGCATGTTCCAAATATTCATCAACAATACTTATCGCCGTTGCCTGTTTTTTAAATTTTTTGTTTTCTAACTTTGCACAAAAAATGCCCCTGACAACCATTTTTATTTCTACACCTGCAATAGCGGCTTCATAAAGTTTATTAATTAAAAGATCGTCACTGAGTGAGTTTACTTTTAGAATAATTTGGGATGCTTTACCAGATTTAGCTGCCTTTATTTCACGATTAATCATCGCAATAATTTCTTTACGCATATTATTAGGGCAAACCATCAAAGTTTTGCATGCTTGTAAAGGGAGCGTTCCAATTTTCCAATTTTCAAGATAGCGGAAAATGCGATTAATATCAGCCATTACATTTCTGTTACTTGTCATTAAACAATGGTCGCTATAAACTTTCGAAGTACTTTCATTCAGATTTCCAGTACTTACAAAACCATATTGAATAGTTGTATTTCCTTTTCTCTTTTTTATAATACAAAGCTTTGCATGTATTTTTATCTTAGGCACCCCTAACAATACTTTAATTCCTTCTTCTTCTAATACTTTTTTCCACTCTAAATTTGCCTCTTCGTCAAATCTTGCTTTAAGTTCTAGCATTACTACTACTTCCTTTCCGTTTCTAGCTGCGTTAATTAAAGCATTTATAATTTTGGAATTTGATGCTAAACGATAAGCAGTAATTTTTATTGAATTCACATCTGGGTCCATCGCTGCTTCTCTCAGCAAATCAATTAATGCATTAAAAGAATGATAGGGAAAATTTAGTAAGACATCCTTTTTTAAAATCACATCAGTAACCCGCATGGTACTTCTTAATTCGGGATGTGTAAAAGAGGGCCTTCTAGAAGATTTCTCAATAATCACATTTGGGAAATCCATAAAATGTCTGAAATTGTGGATACGCCCTCCAGGTATAATATTACTTTTTCTGTTTAAATTTAATCTTCTAATTAAATATGCCAATAAGCCGGCATCCATTTCTTTGTCATATACAAAACGAACTGGTTTTCCCTTTCTTCTGTTTTTTAATCCTTTTTCTATTTTTTCTACAAATGTGGTACTTACGTCACTATCTAAATCAATCTCTGCATCTTTGGTAACTTTAAAAATATGTGATTCAAAATGATCGAATCCAAAATAAGAAAAAATTTGAGGAAGGTTAAAACGAATGATATCTTCTAATAAAATGATTTGTGTTTCACCTGCCTTGGAAGGTAGTATCACAAATCGCCCATTAGCTTTTGCAGGAATTTCAATCAGCGCATATTTTTGTCGATATGCTGAACTCACTTTCGACATTACAATACCTAAATAAATACTTTTGTCTCTGAGATAGGGTAGTGATGGTAAACTCTCTATCATTAAAGGAATAATATTGGAACGAACTTCTTCTTCGAAATATTTAAGTACAAAATTTTGTTGATCCTTATTAAGATGTTTTTCATCAACTAAAGAAATTTTCTCTTTTTTTAGTTCTTTTATGATCCCTTCCCAAATTCTATTAAATTCATTTTGTTGTTGTAAAACAATGGTTTGAATATCATCTAGAATTGTCTGGGGCGCAATTTCCAAATGCATATTGAGCTTTTTTCGAGACTCAGATAACTCAATCATTCTTTTTAATGTGGCTACCCTAACTCTAAAAAACTCATCACTATTATTTGAAAAGATACCTAGAAATCTAATTCTTGCACTTAATGGAACGGTTGGGTCGTTGGCTTCCTGTAATACTCTAGCATTAAAACTTAACCAACTAATATCTCTTTGTATAAACTGTCTTTTAGCCATATTTGAAAAGTCTAATAACCAAAAATATAGAAGAGATTAACTTTTTTGTGTTAAGTTTTTAATTGTAGCAATTATGAATAGGAAGATTTTATTTGTTGAATAATACCTGTTGTGGAGAATCCGTCAACTAATGGGTTGACAATTACTTTTCCTCCATTTGAAATTACTTCCGTAGCGCCTACAATTTGATCAAGCGTATAATCCCCACCTTTAACTAATACATCGGGAAGAATTAACTTAATGAGTTCTAGCGGAGTGTCTTCATCAAAAATCACTACGGCATCAGCTATAGCAAGACTGGCTAATAATAATGCCCTACTTTGTTCATGATTAATGGGGCGGTCATTCCCTTTTAATCTTTTTACACTTGCGTCACTATTAACTCCAATAATTAAATAATCGGCTTCTTTGGCCGCCCG
>CAIJZG010000167.1 GCA_903825065.1 uncultured Bacteroidota bacterium | reverse complement strand
TATAACAAATTAAGAGGTGTTTACTGTTCCGAGAACCCATACTTACTTAAGACTATACTGAAAGACCAATGGGGCTTTAAAGGAATCGTGATAAGCGATTGGGGTGGAACACATAGCACAGTTAAAGCTGCAAACAATGGACTAGACCTGGAAATGGGTTCTAGACCGCCTTATAACACTTACTATTTTGCTGATCCATTGCTCAAGGCTGTGAAAGAAGGAAAAGTAACTGTGGCTACCATCGATGAAAAAGTGAGCCGCATTTTATGGGTAATGTATCATACCACTTTAAGTACTAATCCGCCTGCTGGAAGTATTAATACCGCAGCTCATAGCAAAACTGCTTACAATATTGCAGCAGAATCTGTGGTGCTTCTAAAGAATGAGAAACATCTATTGCCACTTAATACAGCAAAAATTAAATCTGTTGCAATTATTGGAGATAATGCAATACATACCCATCATTTAGGTGGATTTGGTGCTGGTGTAAAAGCGAAATATGAAATAACTCCTTTAAAAGGATTAGAAAATAAATTAGATAAGAATACGTCTATCAAATTTGCACAAGGATATCGTGCGGTAGTGAAATCAAAAGAAAATGTAAATGCGATTGAAACCTCAAAAGCAGATCCTGCCCTAATTGCTGAAGCTGCAGCATTAGCAAAATCTTCTGAACTAACTATTTTATTTGTTGGCGGTAATCGTGATTATGAAAGTGAAAGCAGAGACAGACCAGACTTGTCACTTCCATTTGGTGAACAACAATTAGTGGACGCTGTATTAGCTGCAAATTCAAATACTATTATCGTAGTTATTGGTGGTGCACCTTATGATATTAATAAGATTAAACAACAAAGCAATACTATTGTATGGAGTTGGTATAATGGTTCTGAAAATGGGAATGCATTAGCTGATGTGTTAACAGGCAAAGTAAATCCATCTGGGAAATTGCCTTTCACATTTCCAGCTGAACTAAAACAATCCCCTGCACATGCACTGAACGCATATCCAGGAGATTCTGTAGAAACCTATAAAGAAGGCATATTAGTGGGATACCGCTGGTTTGATACAAAAAAAATTACACCTCTTTATCCTTTCGGGTATGGTTTGTCATATACTTCTTATATCTATGCTGGGTTAAAAACTGATAAATCATCTTATAAAACAAATGAAACTATTACAGCTAGTTTAAACGTTGCAAACACTGGTAATTACTCCGGAAAAGAAATAGTACAACTATATGTGAGCAAATCAAATTCAGCAGTTGCACGTGCGGATAAGGAATTAAAAGCATTTACGAAAGTAATGGTAAATAAAGGTGGTAGTTCAGAAGTGAAATTAAGTATTCCAGTAAAGGATCTCGCATACTATGATACAAAAACAGCAAAATGGGTCGTAGAGCCTGGAGTTTATAAAATTTTGGTGGGTAGTTCATCTGCCCAGATTAATCAGACAGTTTCGGTTACAATTCAATAGTAAAGTAAGACTGAACATTATCGAGCCTGTATTGTTTATTTTAAATGACAGATACTTTTTTATCAGCTCGTTGGGAAAATTTGATCATGGCAAACTTTGCAGTAGATCCAGAAGTGCTGCAGCCTTATTTGCCCAATGGAGTTGAATTAGATATTTACAAACATAAAACCTACGTTAGCCTCGTAGGTTTTATGTTTAAAAAAACAAGCCTCTTTCAAATACCGATCCCATTTCTAGGAACCTTCGAAGAAATCAACCTCCGTTTTTATGTGAAAAGAGTGGAAGAGAATAATATAAAACGGGGTGTAGTATTTATAAATGAAACAGTTCCTTATAAAATGGTAGCCTGGCTAGCCAATAAATTGTATAAAGAACATTATTGCGCTATTCCCACAAAGAATTTGATAGATACGGTTGGTCAAATAAAACATATTCAATACGAGTGGAAAATCAATAAAAAATGGAATCGCTTATCTGCTGCTACTGCTAAGGCATCAGAGGAAATGATTGAAGGAAGTTTGGAGGAATTTATTTTTGAGCATTACTATGGCTATACAAAATTAAATAACAACTCAACAGAAGAATATAAAGTAAATCATCCAAGATGGCAAGTACATCAAGTTTTAAATAGTACTATTCAATGTGATTTTACATCAATGTATGGAAATGATTTTTCATTTCTAAATGATCAAAAGCCAGATTCAGTTAT
>CAIJZG010000166.1 GCA_903825065.1 uncultured Bacteroidota bacterium | reverse complement strand
TTTTTAGTCAAAGCAGTAAGTATATATTCAGGATGTTGCTGACAATATTTCCAAACAATCAGGTCCTTTGATTTATTTAATCCAGTATTGTGTTGTAATCCAAAATTATTCACTAACAAATTACAAATCGCCAAATCATTATCTGAGAATACTGGGTAAGCAGACTGATTAGCCATCTCTAATTGCATGGCAATGCTGTATGCTTTTAATGTAGGGATAAGTTTTGAAAGCGTAATCTGTTGTAGCTGGAAAGCATCAATAAAAGAGGTTAAAAGTTCATTACAACTCCTCAGCCATTTATATTTATCGTTTTGGCTGATTAGGGTATCTATCTCAATCCCCATTCGAATAGATTGAACTATACTATCTGCTACTACTTTATTCGGATTCTCTATACTATTAGAAGTTATATAGAATGCATCGATCTTTTTAAGCGACTCCAGAATATACTCATGGTGTAATTGCCGCATGGCCGGAATAGGGGGAAATGCCTGATTTGACTGTCCTAACAGGCTAACTGTGAAAAAGAGGGCTATTAATATAAGAGGTGGTTGCTTCATGTATCGGAACGATTCAAAAATACTATCATTTCGAGTTAAAAATTCAAGAATGAGCAATTACAGTTAACAATAACATAATAATCAGAAAAGGCTGAATTGCCAAACATTAAAATTAAATTTGTGTAAATTAACTGTTAAGATGGAAGGCAAAGCTAAAAGGATTTTGATTGTAGACGATGAACCGGATATTCTAGAAATCATCAGTTATAACCTTTTAAAAGAGGGTTACGAGATATATACAGCTAAGGATGGCAATGAAGCAATAGAAAGGGCCAAACAACTCAACCCCGATTTAATTATACTCGACATTATGATGCCTAAAAAAACAGGCATCGAAGTTTGCAATATCCTGCGAACTCAAACAATGTTTCAACAGACCATGATTATTTTCTTAACTGCTTTAAGTGATGAAGCCTCACAGATCAAAGGTTTAGAATCAGGAGCAGATGATTATGTAAATAAACCAATTAGTCCGAAGGTATTGGTAAGTCGTGTTAATGCATTGTTCAGAAGAATGAACGCTCAGCCTAGTGAAAGCAAAACCCTTTCAATTGGAAATATCAGTATCGATCCTGTAAAATTTATGGTAACTATTGATAGTGTTGATGTAGTCTTGGCAAAAAAGGAATTTGAATTAATTTATTTATTGGCATCCCGCCCAGGAAGAGTATTTCTAAGAAACGAAATTTTATCTCAGGTTTGGGGAAATGATGTAATTGTAGGCGACAGAACGATCGACGTACATATCAGAAAAATCAGGCAGAAAATGGGAATCGACTGTATCACTACGGTTAAAGGGGTTGGGTATAAGTTTGATAACTAGAACTTTGATTGAATACTTAATGCTGTTTAACTTCGTAAATGCTACTTAAAAAAATAAGCTTAGCACCATCTGATGTTTAATCCAAAAAATCTAAGTCCAAAACAGTTATCAGCCTTTACTGCTTTGGGCTTGTCTGTTCCAATTTCAATAGGCTTTTGGCTGGTCAGCCCTAATTGGATCATCACTGTAGTTGCTTTAATAATCACTTTTTTTGGGAGTTTTCTTTTAATCCAATTTGTTTTAGAATGGTTTATTTACCGTAAAATAAAACTGATTTACAAATTTATTTATCAAACTAAAGCCAATAAAAGGGAGGAAACTTATTATAAGTATATCCTTCCACAAAAAAGTATTGATGAAGTAAGAGAAGATGTAGAAAAATGGGCTGAACAACGTAAAGCGGAAATAGAACTGTTAAAAACAAATGAAGCCTATCGTAAAGAGTTTTTACAAAACCTTTCGCACGAATTCAAAACACCCATCTTCGCTATACAAGGTTATGTTGATACATTACTAGATGGCGCTATCGACAATCCTGAAGTGAAACGTCGTTTTTTAGAAAATGCAGCAAAGAATGTAGAACGTATGGTGAATTTGGCAGAAGACTTAGACGAGATCACAAGATTAGAAAGTGGTGAGCAGCCTTTATACCCTGAGCTTTTCGTGATTCAAGACCTAATCAGAGAAGCAAATGAAAGTTTATCTATAAAAACTAGCAAGAAAAATATTAAGTCCACCATAAAAAAAGGTTGTGAAGCTCCTGTAACTGTTTATGCAGATAAAGAGAAGATTCGACAAGTGGTGATGAACCTCTTAGAGAACGCAACTAAGTACGGAAAGCAAGATGGAAGTATTGTAGCTAGTATTTATAGAACTGATGGGCGTTTAGTATTAATTGAGTTTAGTGATGATGGTATCGGCATCAGTGAAGATCATCTGCCAAGAATATTTGAACGTTTTTACAGAACGGATCGAGGTAGAAGCCGAGATATTGGTGGTACTGGTCTAGGTTTAGCTATCTGTAAACATATCATCGAAGCCCATGGTCAAACTATGCATGTAAGAAGCAAATTGGACATAGGTACCAGCATCGGATTTACCTTGGATGAACGAACTTCGATTAATTAAATTGATAATCAATTATCTTTATATTTGATATACAGTTATATTATCTATTTGTTAACAAATCGTATCTGTTTCATATCTTCGACAACATTGTAAATTCTGCCTTAAATTTTTAGCTATGGGTATCAATTCGATTGGAAAGTTTTTCATGCCAAAGAATGTAATTTTTTATGAACTTTTTGAAGATGTTGCAAGAAAAGTTCATGAAATGGGTATTAAATTAAAAGAGATGGTTAGTGAGCCAGATGCGGATAAAAGAGTGGGGTTTTTAGCTCAAATCGAAGACCTTGAACACAAAAACGACGATAACACACATCGGATTTTTACAGAATTAGGTAGAAATTTTATCACACCATTTGACCGTGAAGATATTCACTATTTAGCTTCTTCATTAGATGATATTGCCGACTATATCTATGCCTGTTCTAAGAAGATTAATTTCTATAATGTAAACCCGAATGACACTGGTATCCAAAAGATGGCGGACCTCATTTTACAGGGAACTATCGAAATTGAAAAAGCCGTTTTCGGATTACGTGATATGAAAAATTTACGTGCCATGACAGAAGCAATGGTAAAAGTAAATAGCATTGAGAATCAAGCAGACGATGTATTTGACATGAGTATTGAAATTTTATTTCAGCAGGAGAATGACTTCAAAGAAGTGATTAAGAAAAGAGAAATTTATCAAGTGATGGAAATTGCAACCGATAAATGTGAAGACGCTGCAAACGTAATCGAATCCATTATCATCAAATACGCGTAAACCGCAGCTACCATGTTAACCTTACTAATTCTAATCATAGTTTTGGCATTCGTATTTGATTTTATCAATGGATTTCACGACGCCGCAAATAGCATTGCTACCATTGTTTCAACCAAAGTATTAACTCCTTTTCAGGCTGTGGTATGGGCCGCATTTTTCAATTTTGCTGCTTACTTTATTTCGAAATATATTTTCAAAGAATTCGGCATTGGTAATACAGTAGCTAAATGGGTGCATCCTGAATTCATCACTTTACAAGTTATCCTAGCTGGAATAGTTGCGGCTATTATATGGAACTTAATTACCTGGTGGTTTGGAATTCCTTCCAGTTCATCACATACACTAATGGGTGGATTCATAGGTGCGGCTTTAGCCAACGCAAAAGGATTCAGTCTGGCTGGTGTGGCTGTTATCAACTATGCAAAAGTAGTTCCAACATTCTTATTCATTTTCTTAGCTCCATTGATTGGCATGTTCATCGCTTTTTTTATAACGATCGGAATTGTACATCTCTGCAAACGATCGAATCCCTATAAAGCAGAAAATTGGTTCAAGCGTTTACAATTAGTCTCTTCTGCCGCTTTTAGTATTGGCCATGGTGGTAATGATGCCCAAAAAGTAATGGGGATTATTGGTGCTGCTATGATTTATTATGAAGGAACAAAGGGCCATCATATGGACTTTAATACTTTTGCCAATCAATACAGCTGGGTACCATTTACCAGTTTTTTTTGTATCGGTTTAGGAACAATGAGTGGTGGTTGGAAAATCGTAAAGACCATGGGAACAAAGATCACCAAAGTAACCCCTTTAGAAGGAGTTGCTGCTGAAACAGCTGGTGCCATTACCTTGTTTTTAACTGAACACTTTAAAATACCAGTATCTACTACACATACTATTACTGGTTCCATCATTGGTGTTGGTGCGACTAAGCGTTTGAGCGCAGTAAGATGGGGGGTAACCATTAACCTATTGTGGGCTTGGATTATCACTATCCCTATTTCAGCATTAATGGCAGCATCCATATTCTATCTTCTGAAATTTATTATCTAAATCATCATTCAGTCTTACTTATTGAATAGTTCAATTTATATTTGATATATAATAATTGAATTATGCAAAAGATTTTGGTTACTGGTGGATGTGGATTTATTGGATCGCATACCATCGTTGATTTATTGAACAACGGTTACGATGTGATATCTATTGATGATAATTCTCGCTCTTCCAACTTTTCAATTAAGGGAATAGAGCAGATCACAGGTAAAAAAATAAAGAACTATAAAGTTGACCTTAAAAATTTCGATGAAACACAGGCCGTGTTTCAAGAGAATACTGATATCGCTGGTGTGATTCATTTTGCCGCTTACAAAGCTGTAGGTGAATCTGTTGGTGCCCCATTATTATACTTCGAAAACAATATATTCTCTTTAGTAAACCTGTTAAAGTGTGTGGAAGAATATAGCGTACCTAATTTCGTATTCTCTTCTTCTTGCACAGTTTATGGAAACCCAGATACAATACCTGTAACAGAATTGTCTCCCATCAAACAAGCCGAATCGCCCTACGGTTCCACTAAACAAATGGGAGAAGAAATGTTACAGGCATTTACCAAAAACGGTTTATGTAATGTGATTTTATTGCGCTACTTCAATCCAGTTGGCGCCCACCCCACTGCCATATTGGGTGAGCTGCCTATTGGTCGACCACAAAATTTAGTACCTGCAATTACTCAAACAGCGATTGGTAAATTACCGAAGATGAAAGTTTTTGGTAACGACTACCCTACCCGCGATGGATCTTGTGTGCGAGATTATATTCATGTATGCGATATCGCTCATGCTCATACTTTAGCTATTCAATATTTAGAGCAAGGAAAAAATGAATCACACTGCGATGTTTTTAATTTGGGAACTGGTTTAGGCGTAACAGTATTAGAAGCCATCAAAACTTTCGAAGAACAAAGCGGTGTAGCACTCAACTACGAAATCGCAGATCGCCGTCCAGGAGATGTTGTTGCGATCTACGCCAACAACGATGCCGCAGTAAACAAACTAGGCTGGAAAATCGAATACGATTTAAAAGACATGATGCGCTCAGCCTGGGCCTGGGAACTAAAAATTAAAGCTGATGAAGAAGCAGCGAAAAATAATTAACAAAGAAGATAAGTGATAATAGTGGAAAATTAATCGAATAGCAAAAATTGAATACCCGAGGCCTTCCTCTGTTATTCAGTTAGAATTTATTCTTATCTTATCTCTTCTCTTCTTTATTTATTGATTCAACATCTTCTCTGCATTCTCAGCCATTTGAAGTGCTTCAATAAAATCTTCGATTTCGCCATTTATAACTGCGTCTAAATTATAAGAAGTTAATCCAATACGATGGT